>DASSGI010000116.1:0-12788 GCA_035857655.1 Casimicrobiaceae bacterium
GCCGCTCGCGTTCCTGTTGCTGCTTTTCCTCGTTCCGGTGGCGCGCCTGATGCTGCTCTCCGTCGAGGGCGGCACGTCCGCGCATTACGAACGCGCGCTCACCGACGGGCTCTACGTGCGCGTTCTCCTCGGCACGCTGGAGATCGGCCTGTACGTGAGCCTGATCTGCCTCGTACTCGGGTATCCGGTCGCGCATTTCCTCGCGACCGCGAGCACCCGATGGGCGACGATCGGCTTCGTGTTCCTGCTGCTGCCGTTCTGGACGAGCCTTCTGGTCCGGACGTACGCGTGGATGGTGCTCCTCGGCAGGAACGGCGTCGTCAATCGCTTCCTGCTCGAGACCGGCGTGATCCGCGACCCGCTGCCGCTTCTCTACAACACGACGGGCGTGCTGATCGGCATGGTTCACGTGCTGCTGCCGTTCATGGTGTTTCCGATCTACAGCATCATGCGCCGCGTCGACCGCGGCTTGCTGCTCGCGGCCGAAGGCCTGGGCGCTACGCCGTGGAAGATCTTCGCCCGAATCTATCTTCCGCTGACGCTGCCGGGCGTGCTCGCCGGAATCACGCTCGTCTTCATCCTGTCGATCGGCTTCTACATCACGCCTGCGCTGCTCGGCGGCGGCCGCGTGCTGATGATCGCCGTACTGATCGAGAAGCAGGTGCGCGAGTTCCTCGACTGGGGCTTCGCCTCCGCGCTGTCGATGGTGCTGCTCGCCGCCGCGCTGCTGATTTACGCGGCGTTTCGCCGGCTGCTGCGCAGCGATCTGCAATGGAGCTGAGCGCCGCAGCCCGCCGTCATCCGGTCCGCGCGCGCGGCCGGATCGCGCTCAACGTGTGCGTCGGAGCGGTGTTCGTGTTCCTGATGCTGCCGCTCTTCATCGTGTTCCCGATCTCGTTCAGCTCGGCGTCCTACCTCCAGTTTCCGCCGCCGGGGCTTTCGCTGCGCTGGTACGAGGCGTACGTCAACGATCCGGTGTGGCTCGCCGCGACGCTCCGGAGCCTAAAGATCGCCGCATGCACGACGGTGCTCGCGACGATCCTCGGGACGCTGCTCGCGTTCAGCCTCGTCCGCGGGCGCTATCCGGGCCGCGAATGGGTGAACCAGCTCGGCGCGATGCCGCTGATCGTGCCGACGATCATCTATTCGGTCGCCGTCTACGGCTTCTTCGCGCAGCTCCGGCTGATCGGCGACTGGCGCGGGATCGTCCTCGGCCACACGGTCCACGCGATTCCCTACGTCGTCGTCATCATGACCGCGGCGCTGCGCACGTTCGACATCGCGCTCGAGAACGCGGCGATGGGCCTCGGCGCGAGCCGGCTGCGCGCGATCTGGCGCGTGACGCTGCCGCAGATGCGCCCGGCGCTCGTCTCCGCGATCTTCCTCGCGTTCATCTCGTCGTTCGACGAGCTCGTGATCGCGATGTTCCTGGGCGGCGCCAACATGACGCTGCCGAAGAAGATGTTCGACAACATCCTGAATGCGATCGACCCGACGATCGCCGCGGTGTCAGTGCTGCAGATCGTGATCGTGTCGATCGCGCTGCTCGTGTCGGCGCGGTTCGGGACCGGCGCACGGCCGGCGACGTAGCGGTCCGTCACGAGATTGTCAACAATGTTTACAATCATCCGTCGTCGGTGGACGGCGAAAGGGAGCGAACATGTGGAATTACGGCTATAACATCTGGGGCCTGCTGATCCTCGCCGGCGACATCTGGGCGATCATCAACATCTTCCAGAGCGCGGTCTCCAACGAGAAGAAGCTGCTCTGGACGCTCGTCGTCGTGCTGCTGCCGCTGCTCGGACTGATCCTGTGGTTCTTACTCGGACCGCGGGACCGCAAGCCCTAGCGGTTGTCGGCGCGCTGGGGCGCCGGTTTGCGCATCGGCACTTCGCGCGCCCGGCGCCGACGGCTGCTAGCCGGCTGACTCTGCGCCGAGCACGATCCGCGCATCGAGGATCGCGAGCCCTCAGGGCTCGAGACGACCGGGTTCAAGTCGAGCTCGGCGATCTCCGGATGTGCGAGGCAGAGATCGCCGACGCTCGCCATCAGCCCGGCGAGGCGCGTGCGGTCGACGACGGGTGAGCCGCGTGCGCCGTCGAGCACCTCCTGCGCGCGGATTTCGCCGATCAGCTCGAGCACTTCGTCGCGATCGAGCGGAAGCTTCCGGAACGAGACCTCGCGCGGCGACTCGACGAGCGTTCCGCTGAGGCCGAACATCATCACCGGTCCGAACTGCGGATCGCGGGTGACGCGGACGATCAGCTCGACGCCGCGCGCCGCCATCGGCGTCGCCAGCACGCCGCGGATGTCGGCATTGGGCACCCGCTGGCGAACCGCAGCGCGGAGTGCGAGACGGTCCGCCTCGACGTCGCTTGCGCCACGCACGCCGAGTCGAACGCCACCCACGTCGGTCTTGTGCAGGATGTCGGGCGAGACGATCTTGAGCGCGAGCGGGACGGCGCCGAAGCGCGGGACGGCGGCGAGCGTCTCCGCCTCGTTGCGGACGAGCGCATGCGGTGGCGTCGCGACGCCGTGCGCGTCGGCAAGTCGAGCGCCTCGGATTCGAGCAGTGCTGTACGCTTATCCGCGCGCGCGGTCTCGATGATCCGTCGCGCACCCCCCGGCGCTGGACGCGGAGACGTTGCACTGCGCGGCGGACGCCTTCGCCAATCCGAATACTCGGCGAGCGCGGAGAGCGCTTGCGCCGCCGTCTCGATCGAGCCGTAGAGCGGAATGCCGCCCGCGCGCACGCGCTCGAGCGCTTCGGGCCTGAGCGGCGCGAAGATGCTATGCATGACGATCGGCTTCCCATGCTCGCCGAGCAGCGCGGCGAAGAGCGCGCCGGCGGCCGCCTCCTCGTCGGCGAGCGTGTCGGAGAATCGCAGCGCAAAGCCGCCGAACATCCCGACGACAAGCAGCGCATCGACGCCTGGGTCCGCGAGGATGATATCGGCCCCACGCGACCCTCGCCGCCGACGCGCTCGCCGCCGCCGGATTGGACCTCCGCCGTCGGCGAGGATCGCGACGCGGCGCGAGCGCATCTGCGGCAGCAGCGACAGGCATTCGACGACGGGAAGGATCGCGTCCGAGCGCTCGACGAGAACGACGCCAGCAGCACGCAGACAGGCTTTCGCGACCGCGTAGTCGCCGGCGAGCGTTCCGGTGTGCGAGCGCGCCGCCTGCTGACCGCTCGCCATGCGTCCGCCCTTGCACAGCACGACCGGCTTGCGCCATGCGACCCGGGCAGCAGTCTCGAGAAAGCGCAGCGGCTCCTTGAAGCCTTCGGCGTACATCGCAATCGCATCGGTGTTCGGATCGGCGCCGAGATGCGCGAGGTAGTCGTGGAAGCGCAGGTCCGATTCGTTGCCCACGCCGACGTACGTGCTGAATCCGACGTGCCCGTTGAGCGTGCCTTCGGTCGCGAGCGCGAGCGCGACGTTTCCGGACTGCGACACGATGCCGATTCCGCCTTTGCGCAGATCGGCGAATCCGACGAAGTTCAGTCCGCAGTGCGCATTGAAGATGCCCGACGTGTTCGGGCCGATGATCCGGACATTCCCGCGCCTCGCGGCTTCGAGCGCGCGCGTTTCGAGCGCTCGTCCTTCGGCGCCGCTTTCGCTGAACCCGAGTGCGAGCACGACCGCGCCGGCGACGCCTTTGCGCCCGCATTGCTCGATGATGTCGGGAACCGTCGGGGCTGCCGTGCAGACGAGCGCGAGATCGATCGGCCCGGGCACGGCAGCGAGATCGGGATAGGCGCGCAGACGCTGGATCTCGGAGGCGCGCGGATTGATCGGATAGATCGTGCCGGCGAAGCCGTCCTTCAGCAGCGTCTGAACCGCGCGATAGCCTCGCTTCGTCGGCTCGTTCGACGCGCCGATCACCGCGACCGTCTTGGGCGCGAGGAACCGCAGGAACCCCTTCGCCCAAGGCTACTCGCCGCAAAACAATGGGTTGCGCCTCGAGCAGCGTGCGGTCGTCATTGTCGGTGGGACTTCTGGTCAAGACGGTGAGCCAGGGGGCCCCGATTATAGGCGCGAGCACTTTCGCCACTTCCGAACGGTAATCCGCGCATTTTTATGACAAAAGCATTGCCGTCGGTAAATTTTGGAGCTAGCCTTGAATCCCGTTCATCCCCCATAGAGCGACGCCATGGCCATGTGGAAAGACAGTGTGACCCCTCGGCAGACGCCTACGCCTGCCCCCGAAGTGAAGGAACCGGTTCGTTTCGACGCTCCGCCGCCGAAGCCGGAGCTCGCGCCGGTGAGTACCAGCGCCCCCGTCGCGCGTCCCGAGCCCCGTCCGATGGGCAAGGAATCGCTGATCGCCGCGGACATCACGATCGAAGGCAAGATCGAAGGCGGCGGCAGCGTGCGCATCGCCGGCAAGTTCAAGGGCGATGTCAGCGTCCAGGGCGATCTCACCGTCGAAGCCGGAGCCAAGCTGACCGGGAGCGTTCGCGCGAACAAGGTAACGATCGCCGGCGAGCTCGAAGGCAACGTCGAGGAAGCGACGCATGTGGATCTGCTCGCCTCCGGTGTCGTGATCGGTGACTTGAAGACAGGCACGCTGACCGTCGCTGCGGGTGCGCGGATGCGCGGGCAGGCGGAGTTCGGCTGGGGCGAAGGCAAGGGCGCGATGCTCGGCAGGCGCGGTAACGGCCACGACGCGGAGAGCCGTACAATCTCATAGTAATGAGCAGTGTTACCCCTGGTTCTCCCGGGGCGACGCGCAACTGTCCGCACTGCCGGGAGACGATCCTCGAGAGCTCGCAGGTCTGTCCGGCTTGCGGGCATTACCTGCGCTATGGCGCCCGCGCGGAAACGGTGCCGGA
This sequence comes from Casimicrobiaceae bacterium, assembly GCA_035857655.1. Classification (GTDB taxonomy): domain Bacteria; phylum Pseudomonadota; class Gammaproteobacteria; order Burkholderiales; family Casimicrobiaceae; genus CAIWHR01. The sequence continues at coordinate 4,838 of DASSGI010000116.1, forward strand.
GCCCGCGGTCACGCCGCTGCGCATCGAGGGCTGCATTCGCCATCCCGCTGACGGCGAGCCGTGGGAGTACACGGTCGTCGTCTCGATCTGGAACGATCGCGGCGAAGAGATCGCGCGCAAGCTGATCGGGGTAGGCGCGATGAACGCGGACGAGCAGCGCACGTTCACGCTGTCGGTGGAGGCGGTGACCGCGAAGGGCAGGCCCTCGGTCAAGGGAACGCGCCACTAGCGGCGCGCGTTCCAGTGAATACGAGCGGCGCGTCCCGGCAATCGCGTCGGGAAGTGCGAGCGGGCGCTATAATCGCGCGGCGCCAACCGCATCCTTCGCATGCGCTGGCAGCACGCCAACAAATTCGTGGGAGAAACGCGATGCTGAACCGCCTGTCTTCATTTGCATTTGCCACCGTGCTCGCGATGATGCTGACCGCCGGCCAGGCGTTCGGCCAGCAACCCGGCGAGCAGGAGATACGTCAGGGCGTGATCGAGCAGATCACGCAGATGGATCTTCCGACCAACCAGCACCGCGGGCTCGGCGCAATCATCGGCGGCTTGGGCGGTCTCGGGATCGGGAGCCTGATCGGCGGCGGCACGGGCCGCGATGTCGCGATGGTCGCCGGCACGCTGGGCGGGGCGCTGCTCGGCAACGAGGTACAGAAGCGGCGCGACCAGCCGGAACCGGGGCAGCAGATCATCGTTCGCCTCCGCAGCGGCGTGCTCGTGCAGATCACGCAGCCGCTCAATCCGAATCTGCGCGTGGGTCAGCGCGTCTACATCGACGGCCACGGCGAGGACGCTCGCGTCATTCCGCAAACGTAATTTGCGCGAGGGCGCCTGCCCTCGCTGCAGTCTGCCTGGGAGGTTTCTGGACGCCCGGGCAAGAATCCCGGCATTACGATCAGGACGGTCCGTCGCGGCCGCGGGATGATTGGCGCACGCGCAAAACGCTGCGCTTGCCGCCATGGCCCCCCGATCCGACACCTCCGAGCCTGTCGCGCTGCCCGACGACGCGTTCTCGCTCGACTGCTTCGAGGAGGCGCTCGCCAGCCTCTTTCGCGCCGACGGACGCGCGCTGGCGACGATCGAACGCGCATTCGAGCGCGATCCGGAATTTGCCGCCGGCCATTGCCTGCGCGCGGGCGCGCTCGTTCTGGGCGGCGCGGACAACGCGACGGGCGCGCTCGCGGCATCGGTCGCAGCGATCGAACGCAGTCCGCACCCGAGCGCATGCGAGCGCCGGCATGCGGCGGCTGCGCGCTGCTGGCTCGGCGGCAACGTAGCGCGGGCCGCGCGCCTCTACGGCGAGCTGCTGCGCGACAACCCGCGCGATCGGGTGGCGCTCATCGTCGCGCATGGTCTCGATTTCCGCCTCGGGCAGCGCGACATGCTGCGCGACCGCATCAAGGCGGTGCTTCCACACTGGAGCGCGAGCGATCGCGAATACGGTTACGTGCTCGGCATGTACGCATTCGGACTCGAGGAGACCGATGACTACGATCGCGCATCGGCGTTCGCGCACCGATCGCTCGAGCTCGTCCCCGACAACGCAGCGGCGATTCACGTGGTCGCGCACGTGCTCGAAATGCGCGGGCCGCCGGAGAAAGGCATCGCGTGGCTGCTCGAGACGAAGCCGATCTGGATCGCCAACGCCGGTTTCCGCATTCATCTCGCGTGGCATCTCGCACTTTTTCAGCTCGATGCCGACGCAGTCGCCGATGCGCTCGCCACTTACGACACGCTGATCGCTCCGCATCTCGACGGCAGCAACAACGGACTTGTCGACGCGTCCGCGCTCTTGTGGCGGCTCGAGCTCCGCGGCACCGAATCGCGGCGGCGGTGGCACGAGGTCACGCGACTGTGGCAGCGTCAGCGCGCGTTCGGCAGCCGCGCGTTCGACGTGATCCACGCGGTGATCGCATTTGCCGCGGCGAAGAAGCACGCGTTCGCGCGGAGGCTCGCGAACCGAGTGAAGCGCGATCCGCTGCTGCGCGGACGCAGCGCTCCCGAAGAGCTCGCGCTCGCCGAGCGGATGAACGCCGCCGTCATGTCGTTTTGCCGCGGCGATTATGGTCGCGCCGTCGAGTCGATCGCGGCCATCCGCGCGGGCGCCGATCGGTGCGGCGGCAGCGTCGCGCAATGCGATCTCATTCACCTCACGCTGCTCGAAGCGGCGCTCCGCGACCGTCGCAACCGTCTCGCGCAGATGCTCGCCACCGAGCGCGCAGCGCGCAAGCCGCTCTCCCGGCTCAATCGCTGGCTGAAGGCGCGTGCGTGGATGCTCGGCCGCGGCGAGGCCGCGACGTAGCCGGCGGACGCAGCTAGTCGAACGGCGGCGCGTCGCGCAGAAAGCGCTGGAACCACGCGACGTCGTGCCAGCGGCCGAACTTGCGTCCGACGGCCCGGAAGACGCCGATCGGCTCGAAGCCCACGCCGCGGTGGAGCGCGATGCTGCCGTCGTTGGGCACGGTGATTGCCGCGTACGCGCTGCAGTAACCCTTCTGCGCGAGCTCGTCGAGGAGCCGTGTGTAGAGCGCGCGGCCGATGCCCTGCCGATGATGGTCGGGGTGCACGTACGCCGACACCTCGGTCGACCAGCGATACGCGGCGCGCTCGCGATGAAGACCTCCGTAAGCGTAGCCGACGCAGCGCCCGTCACGCTCGGCGACGAGCCACTGCCAGCCCGCCACGCACCTGGCGATCCGCGCGGCGAATTCGTCGATGGCCGGCGCGATCGTCTCGAACGACACCGCGGTCGTCTCGACGTACGGACGATAGATCGCGAGCAGCGCGGGCGCGTCGGCCTCGATGGCCGTGCGGATTTGCAGCGGCCGCGACGAGCCTACGACGTCTTCCACCAGACGATTGCGGCAACTGCGGCCGGCACGGCGAAGATCACCGCGAAGATCGGGAGCTCCTCGGCGACCGAATAGCCGGCGCGCGTCACACCCACCCACATGTTGGCGAGCGCGATGACGAGCCAGATGACGACGAATCCGATCGAGGCCGTCGCGAGCCCGCGCGCGCCGCCGCCGAAACGCCATCCGGCGAGCGCAAAGAGGCCGAGCAGTACGAGACCTCCGACAATGATGACCGCGGTTCGCATTTGGATACCTAGGCGATGGCCTGATAGTACAGGTTCTGCGGATGATTCGCCTGCGCGAAGAAATACCAGCGCTCGGCGAGCAGCCCGACGTATTGAACGACGAACGCGATCGCGAATGCGATCCGCGGCCCGCCTGCCAATCCCGCTGCGAGCGCCGCCGCCGGCACGACGAACGTGAAGAGCAGGAACAGCCACTTCACGCCGCGCAGCGTCGCCGTCGCGCGGCCGTGGAAGAACTCGCGTGTGTTGAACGAACCCCCCATGAAGCCCTGCGATTTCTGGACGATCCGCGGATGCTTGACCCCGATCGCAGTCTGCAGCGTCGATTTCGGTCGCAGCCTCGCGTTGCGATAGAGCGATGCCGCACGGCCGACGAGCGCGATCACCGTGAGCACGAGCGCCGCCGTCGCGATGAAGCGCAGCACCGCGCCCGCGGCGAGCGTTGCCGCCGCGGCGAGCGTGAATCCCGAAGCAAGCCCGAGCAACATGTAGTTGATCACCGTCAACGGGGTCGCCCATTCGCGCAGGAACGGCAGGCACGCGTAGATCATGCCGGTGCAGACGTAGAGCGCGAACGCAAGGACGCTTCCGACGGCGCCGAGCAGAACCGTCGGGTCCATGATGCTCTCCGGCGCCGAGCCGTAGGTGCCGTTCCAGCCGAGAAAATGCGCGAGCGCGTACGCGATCGCGACCGCCATGAACGCGGGCAACGCGATGACCTCGCGCGAGAGCCACGACGTGCGCCACTTCGTCGTGGAGCGCCACGCGCGCTCGGGCCGGCCGAGATGGAAGAACGAGGCGACGAGTCCGGCGGCCGTGAACGCGAACGCGACGAGCGCGCCGTAGAAGAAGAACCACGGGCGAATCGGCGACGGAAGCCAGTTGAAGCGCGCCGCGACTTCGACGGCGAACACCGCGACGAATAGACCCTGTCCCGCGCCGATCAGCGTCGTGAGCAGGATCACCGAGAACTTCGGATTCACGGGGATTGCCGCGGAGCGCCGACGGACCGCGCATGGCACAAGCCTCCGGGCTTCACGAGAACCGGGCGCCCTTCGGCTCGTACCATACGCGGTTCTACCACGACATCACATCGTCGAGCGAGGGATCCGTCGGCGCCGGCTTCGGCAGCAGTCCGTCGACCTTGAGCGGATTGTCGGCGCGCGTCAGCTCGTCGGCATAGATGTGCCGCTCGGTCTTGCGCCGCGGCAGGTAGTGGTTCGCGGGGTGCGTCCCCCATTCGGGCATCAGCGCGTAGCCGGCGTTGTCGCGGATCGCCTTCGAGACAATCGATTCGGGGTCGTGGATGTCGCCGAAGAGCCGCGCGTTGGTCGGGCACGCGAGCACGCACGCGGGCTTGCGCTCGGCTTCCGGCAGCGACGTGTCGCTCACGCGATCGACGCAGAGCGTGCATTTCGTCATCACCTTGCGCTCTTCGTCCAGCTCGCGCACGCCGTAAGGGCACGCCCACGCGCAGTACTTGCAGCCGATGCACTTGTCGTAGTCGACGAGCACGATGCCGTCCTCGGCGCGCTTGTACGAAGCGCCGGTCGGGCACACAGGGACGCACGGCGGATCCGCGCAATGCAGGCACGACTTCGGGAAGTGGACGGTCTGCGTGTCCGGATACTGGCCGACCTCGAACGTCTGTACGCGATTGAAAAAGGTGCCCGTCGGATCCTTGTCGTACGGATTGAAGTCCGCGAGCGGACCGGCGGACCCCGACGTGTTCCATTCCTTGCAGCTCGTCACGCAGGCGTGGCAGCCGACACAGACGTTCAGGTCGATGACGAGCGCAAGCTGGGTCATTTGTCTCTTCCCTCGCTCCCTCGGCCCGCGAAGAAAGCCTGCCACTTCGGCCGCCGGGCGGTGGACGTGCCCGGCGCAGCAGGCACCGGCCAGAACTGCGGTGATGTCATCTTCGGCTCGACCGGATCGGCTCTGCGAATGCGCACGTGCACGTCGTACCACGCCGCCTGGCCGGTGACCGGATCGGAGTTCGAGACGTACGTCCCTTCGCCCGCGGGCAACTCGTCGGTGATCAGATGATTGAGCAGAAACCCGCGCCGGGATTCGTTGGCGTCGGGCGCGAGTCGCCATGCGCCCGGCGCCTTGCCGATCGCGTTCCACGTCCACACGGTGCCCGGCTCGACCGCCTCGGAATAGGCGGCGAGGCAGCGCACCTTCCCCCATTGGGACTCGACCCACATCCAGCCGCCGTCCTCGATCCCTGCGTCGCGCGCGACGTGAGGATTGATGTAGAGGTAGTTGTGCGCGTGGATCTGGCGCAGCCACGCGTTCTGCGAATCCCACGCGTGGTACATCGCCATCGGCCGCTGCGTGATCGCGCGCAGCGGAAACTGCTCGCGATCCGTCCGCTGCGCTTCGAGCGGCTCGTAGAAGAAGGGCAGCGGATCGAAGTAGGTTTCGATGCGCGATCGCAGCTCCGCCGGCGGCTTGCGGCCGTTGCCCTTGCCTTGCGCGGCGAGCCGGAAGCTCTGCAGCACTTCCGAGTAGATCTGAATCAGGATCGGATCCGTGTAGCGGCGAATGCGGACCCGCTGCGCCCATTCGTGATAGCCCCGATTCCAGTTGCGCATGTACTGGTACGAGGGCGGCAGCTTGTGGTGGTAGACGCAATTGTTCTTCTCGTACATCTCCCACTGACGCGGATTGGGCTCGCCGCGCATGAACTTCTCGCCGTCCTTGCCGCGCCAGCCGGAAAGGAATCCGATCCCGGAGCCCGGATCGGTCTCGTAGTTGACGATGAAGTCCGGGTAATCACGAAACTTGCGCGTGCCGTCGGCATTGACGAACGCAGGCAGCCTGAGCCGCGTAGCGAGCTCGATCAGCACCTCCTGGAACGGCTTGCATTCGCCTTTGGGCGGAACGACGGGGACGCGGATCGAGTCGACGGGCCCATCGAACTCCGAGATCGGCCGGTCGAGCATCGACATCACGTCGTGCCGCTCGAGATACGTGGTGTCCGGCAACACGAGGTCGGCGAACGCGGTCATCTCCGACTGGAACGCATCGCAGACGACGAGGAACGGGATCTTGTATTCGCCGCGATTCGGACCTTCCGCGTGCTTGTCGTTGAGGAGCCGACGGACCTCGGCGGTATTCATCGTCGAGTTCCACGCCATGTTCGCCATGAAGATCAGCAGCGTGTCGATCGGGTACGGGTCGCCGCGCCATGCGTTGGTGATCACGTTGTGCATCAAGCCGTGCACGGCGAGCGGGTACTCCCACGAGAACGCCTTGTCGATCCGCACCGGAGTCCCGTCGTCGTCGACGAAGAGATCGCGCGGCGACGCCGGCCATCCGAGCGCGAGCCCGGCGAGCGGCGTATTCGGCTTTACGCCGTCGGCGCTGTTCGGAGGCTTCGCTGCCGGCGGGACCATTCGCGGGAACGGCGCCTTGTGGCGAAAGCCGCCGGGACGGTCGATCGTGCCGAGAAGGCTCATCAGGATCGCGAGCGCGCGTATCGTCTGGAATCCATTCGAATGCGCGGCGAGCCCGCGCATCGCATGGAACGCGACCGGATTTCCCGTCACGGTTTCGTGCTCGTGGCCCCACGAATCGGTCCATGGGATCGGCAGCTCGATCCTGCTGTCGCGGGCGGTGACGCCGAGCTCGTTCGCGAGCCGCCGGATCGTCGCGGAGGGAATGCCGGTGATCTCGCTCGCCCATTCGGGCGAGCACTCGGCGACGCGGTCCTTCAGCAGCTGGAAGACCGGCGACACGTCGCGGCCGTCGGGCAGCATGAAGATGCCGTAGAGCGCCGGATCGGCACCCTCGGCGTGCGACGGCACCGGCCGGTTCGTGTGGCGGTCCCACCACATCGGCGTCCGGTCGTGCTCGGCTGCGCGATCGGGGTCCGGCGGAAGCTCCTCGCCGCGGACGAGAAGGCCGTGATCGTCGGCCGAGGCATCGAGGTTGACGAGCTGACCCGCGTTCGTGAAGCGCGCGAGAAACTCGCGATCGTAGAGGCCGAGGTCGAGGAGCTCGCGGATCAGTGCGAGGAAGAGCGCACCGTCGGTTCCCGGACGGATCGGAATCCATTCGTCTGCGATCGCCGAGTAGCCGGTGCGAACGGGATTGATCGAGATGAAGCGGCCGCCGTCGCGCTTGAACTTCGAAATCGCGATCTTCAGCGGGTTCGAGTGATGGTCTTCGGCGGTGCCGATCATCACGAAGAGCTTCGCGCGGTCGAGATCGGGACCGCCGAACTCCCAGAACGAACCGCCGATCGTGTAGATCATTCCGGCGGCCATGTTCACCGAGCAGAAGCCGCCGTGCGCCGCGTAGTTCGGCGTGCCGAACTGGCGCGCGAAGAGGCCCGTGAGCGCCTGCATCTGGTCGCGGCCGGTGAACATCGCGAACTTCTTCGGATCGTTCGCACGGATGTTCGCAAGCCGCTCTTCGAGGAGGCTGAACGCTTCGTCCCATCCGATCGGAACGAACTCTCCCGCGCCGCGCTCGGCGCCGGACCGCCGCTTGAGCGGCTTCGTGAGCCGCGCCGGCGAGTACTGCTTCATGATGCCGGAGCTGCCCTTCGCGCAGATCACGCCCTTGTTGATGGGGTGATCGGGATTGCCTTCGATGTAGCGGACCTCGCCGTTGCGCACGTGCACGCGTATCCCGCAGCGGCACGCGCACATGTAGCACGTCGTATTGCGCGTCTCGGTCGTCGCGCCGGGCAGCGGTGACGCGAGCGGGTCGTGGAGCGGCTTCGCGGACATCAATGAGCGCGCACGTCTCTTTGGGACGATGTCGCCGGCGGGCGGACAATCGGTATTCTGCCGCAAAGTTCGTCCGACCCGCGGAGTCGTTTTTTTTTTTAGGTGG
>DASSGI010000117.1:0-7762 GCA_035857655.1 Casimicrobiaceae bacterium
CCGACTATACCATCGCCCTCCTCGATTTGCACCGACTCGCGCCCGGTCGGCGGTCTGTCGCATTTGCGCTCCGAATTCCGATTTAGGCATTAGGAGCGTCTGCGATCGTTCCGAGGCGCGTGCCAACGCCAGGAGACTGCCGACGTCGGCTTTCTGTCGGCTTTCTTCGAGGCCCATCGTCGCAGGGGAGGTCGCATGCCGCGCCATCGATTCCAACGTCGTCGCCTGGCCGTCGCGCTCGCAGCTCTGCTCATGGTCAGCGTCCCCGTTATCGCCGGAGAAAAGGATTTCCTGCCGCGCCTGCTGACCTTCGAAAATGCTACGGGAGTTGCCGCGACTTTCACCACGGCCTCCAAGATCGACCTGACAAACCCTTTCTTCCAGAGCCTCGGAACCAACGGGCGTGCCTGCGTCACCTGTCACCAGCCGACCACAGGCTGGACGATCACCCCGCAAAACGTGCAGGCTCGGTTCGACGCGACCGGAGGAACGGATCCCATCTTCCGCACCAACGATGGCTCGAATTCCCCGAGCGCCGACGTGTCCACCATCGAGGCTCGCCGCGCCGCGTACAGCATGCTGCTCAACAAGGGACTCATTCGCGTCGGCATCGGCATTCCGGCAAACGCCGAATTCATGCTGGTCGCCATCGACGACCCTTACGGTCACGCCAGCGCCAGCGAGCTGTCGTTGTTCCGCCGCCCGCTGCCATCGACGAATCTCAAATTCCTGAGCACCGTCATGTGGGACGGCCGCGAAACCTTCCTCGACCCGGCGTCGACGAATTGCATTCTCGGCTCGACGAAGTGCTTCGCGACGATCCACTTCGATCTCTCGGACCAGGCGAACAGCGCGACGATGGAGCATGCGCAGGCCGCGCAGCCGCTCACCGACGCACAGCGCGAGTCGATCTTCGCCTTCGAGAGCGGATTGTTCACAGCGCAGATCTTCGATGACGAGGCGGGCGAGTTGACGGCGCGCCAGGCGCTCGGCGGGCCGCAAAACTTGAGTCAGCAGGATTTCTATTTCGGCATCAACGACGTCGTGTCGGGTGACTATCGCATCGGCGCGCTGTTCATCCCGAACGTATTTACGCTCTATTTCGCCTGGGACACGATCGACAACAGCGGCGCCGACGGCAGCCGCTCCGAGGCACGGCGTGCGGTGGCTCATGGCGAGATCCTGTTCAATACCAAGCCTATCCTGATCACCGGGGTCAAAGGCCTCAACGACGATCTGAACATCGAGTCGTTGCAGGGCACTTGCACGACGTGCCACGACACGCCGAATGCCGGCGATCATTCGATACCGGCGCCGCTCGACATCGGCCTGACGGACGCTTCGCGCCGCACGCCGGACTTGCCGCTCTACACGTTGCAGAACATGCAAACGGGTCAACAGATACAGACGACCGACCCGGGACGCGCACTGATCACCGGTGCCTGGAAAGACATCGGACGATTCAAGGGTCCGATCCTCAGGGCGCTCGCCACACGCGCCCCGTATTTCCACAATGGGTCGGCGAGCGACCTTGGCGCAGTCGTAGATTTCTACAATCAGCGGTTCGGCATCGGGATCACAGACGACGAGAAAGCCGATCTAATCGCCTTCCTGCTCACGCTCTAGCTGTAACGTTCGCACCCGCAAATCAATCGCGGGTTCCCGTCGGGTGGGTCAAACCCGATAGACGCGCGCTCGCCATCATTTCCTGCCACTGCTTGCCATCGAGGTGGCGAAGAGTCGCTCGGCCAACTTTGTCTGGGCGTGAAGCGGCCCGAGCGTCGGTCGAAGATTCTCGAGTGCGGACGAGAACGCGCTGTGTGCTTCGGCCGTTTGGCCGGCATCCGCCAGCACAATGCCCTCGACGAGGTAGCAGCGGCCAACGTAGCTCGACGTCGTCCCGGGTCCGGCGACCCCGCGAAAGAGCGGATTCGCTCTTCGGGCGTCCGCCAATGCGCGATCGAGGCGCTTGAGCGCAAGTTCAAGCTCGGCGCGCCGCAGGAGGAAGGTTGCCAACGCAACGAGATCGGGGCCGCGCTCGGCGATTGCCACGGCTTCGTCCGCGTCCGCCATCGCAGCGACAGTGTCGCCACGGGCGTGCGCCAGCATCGCTCGCTCGTACGCAACCGCCGCTGAGAGGATCGGCGCCGCGCCGACTCGCCGGGAGCGAGACGCGGCTTCGTCCACGATCCGTCGGGCGCGCGCGAAGTCGCCGAGGTTCCGATATGCACGAGAACGCATCAACAGCGATTGGTTGACCACGATCTCGTCACCCAATGCGCGGGCTCGCGCATAGGCCAGGTCGGCATCGCGCGCCGCCTCGGCGTTCTGCTCGAGGTCGAGCAGGGTCCGGGACAGATTGGCGAACCGCATCGGAGAGACATTTCTGTCGGTCCCATCGGCGCTGCTGATGCGCACCGATCTGCGCAACAGCTCCTCGGCCTTGAGTGTCTGCCCCATCAAGTGCAGCGTGAGCCCCCAATTGTTGTAGAGCCCGCCGGCGGCCTCGGTGTTTTCGCGCCCAAGCGCCACGAGCTGCGCATGGGCACGCTCGAACATCGCCACTGCTGCGGGAAACTGGTTCGCCTCGTCATAGGCAGCCGCAAGATCCATGTCGACGCGCAGCTCGAGGACCGTCGACGGATACGCGAGCTTCGGCAGCAGTGCCTCCGCGGCCTCCGCTCGCTCTATCGCTCGCGTTGCATCGGTCGCGTCGCGAGCGACGAGACTTCCATCGAGGAGGCAGTTGATCCGGTCGAATGCGAAACGCGGTTCGTCAGGAAGGTCGGCCATCCCTTCGTCCAGAAGCGCCTCCGCGCGGACGCGATCGCCGTCCCGGCCGATCGCCGGCGCGAGAGCGCATGCCGCTCGGGCCCGCGGCGTGTGATCCGCCAGCAGGCGCGACATCGCGTAGGCGCGGCCGAGCAACCGCCTCGCCTCCGCGTCCCGATCGGTAGCGCTGTATTGGCGGCCGACGGCCACCAGCATCTCGACGCGGATCGCGTCGGATTCGGCGTGCTGCCGCTCGACGATCGTCGCTGCCCGCCCCAGCAGCTCACCGGCGGTGAACGGCCGGCCCGATGGGGCCGCGTCGGAAAGCAGGAAAGTGTTCAGATCGTTGATCGCCTCCGCGCGCGAAAGCTGCCGCAGCGCGAAGTCGCGCTGCTCGGTCGCCACGCGAGCATGAAGATCGGCTCGACTGCGCTGCTGTTCGGCGAGCGCGGCTTGGTTCGTGGCGCGCGCGGCCTGGGTTATCGTTCCCGCAAGACCGGCGAGCAACGCGATAACCGCCGTTGCGGAGAGCGCGACCGACAACCGATTGCGACGCACGAACTTGGCGGCGCGGTAACCGACGGAATCGGCTCGAGCACTTATCGGCTGGTGGCTGAGGTAGCGCTCGATGTCGGCGGCGAATGCGGTGACCGAGCCGTAACGCTCGCGCGGGTGCTTCTTCTGCGCCTTGGCGACGATGTTGTCGAGGTCGCCGCGCAGCACGTGTCTGAGCTTTTCCGGCGTTGCGTCACGTCTCGCCGCAATCTGCGTCAACGTGTCGGCGGACAGCGTCCGCGTCGACGTAACGGCGTCGGAGAGTCGCGGAGCTGCAACGTCGACGATCGCCTTGATGAGCTCGGGGGGCGAATGCACTTTGCCCAGCGCCGGATGCTGTCCACCGAGGAGCACGTAGAGCAGGACACCGAGCGCATAGACATCGGTGGCCGTCGTCACCGTATCGCCGAGAAGGTGTTCCGGAGCGGCGAACTCCGGGGTCAACGCTCGCCCCGCTTCGCGAGTGAGCTCGCTTGCTTCGCCGCCCCGAGTCTCGTCCTCGAGCAGCTTGGCGATTCCGAAGTCGAGCAGCTTGACCATGCCATCGTTCGTGACGAGCACGTTCGACGGCTTGATGTCGCGGTGGACGATCAGGTGGGCATGCGCGTGCGCGACTGCGGCGAGGACGTCGACGAAGAGCCGCAGCCGCGCGTCCACGTCAAGCCGACGGTCGTCGCAGTACCTGTCGATGCGCTCACCTTCGACGAAGTCCAGGACGAGGTACGGTTGGCCCGTCTCGGAAACGCCCGCATCGATCAGTCGCGCGATGTTCGGATGGGTCAGCCGGGCAAGGATGTCGCCTTCGCGGCGGAAGCGCTGCTCGCCGGCCCGTCCAACCAGTGCGGCGTTCAGGAACTTGACGGCAACCTTGCCCTCGAATCGTCCGTCGCTGCGGCGCGCGAGCCACACGCTGCCCATGCCGCCGTGGCCGAGCGGTGCCTCGAGCGTGTAGGCGCCGACGCGCAGGCCGGCAAGCGTCACCTGCGGCGGGGTCAGACAAGCCTCATGCTCGAGAAAGGCCTCGCGCTCGAGAGTCCGCGCATGCTCGAGCAAAGTCTCGACTTCTGCCGCGAGCGAAGGATTCTTCTCGCGCAGCTCGGCGAGCCATCGATTGCGCTCGTCGACGGAGAGATCCAGAGCGCGATCGAGCAGTGGACTGACTGCCTGCCAGCGGTCTTTGTCAATGAACATGGCGCTCACGTCCCTGACCGCGAGACCCTGCCGGTCTTCCGCCACCATCCATGCGCGCAATATCGTAATCGGCGAAGCAAACCCGACACCGTCCGTCTCAAACAAGCGGCGAATCGTCGCTCAGCGCCCGGTGCAGATAGATGCGCGCCTTGTCCCAGTCGCGTTGAATCGTGCGCTCCGACACGCCGCGCAACGCCGCAATCTCGCCAACGGAGAATCCGCAGAAGAACTTGAGGTCGACGACTTCCGCGAGCGCCGGGTCCACCTGCGCCAGCTCATCGAGCGCGTCTCCGACGCGGGTGAGATGCACGGGGTCGGCGACGTAGCTGTCGGCAATGTCGGTGTCGAGGGCAGTGATCTCGAAGCCTCCACCGCGCTTTTGCGCGTGCCGCTGTCGCGCATAGTCGATGATGAGCCCGCGCATCGCCCGCGCGGTATAGCCCATGAAACGCGCGCGATCGGGGAACGGGACACCCTCCCGGCCCGACATTTGCAGGAACGCTTCGTGAACGAGGGTGGTCGCCCCCAGCGTCACCGCGCCCCCGCTGCGCCACAGCTCTCGCTTCGCGAGACGGTGCAATTCTGCGTAGAGCGCCTGGAACAGCTGCTCGCTCGCTAGCGCGTCGCCTTGCGCAGCGGTAGCAAAGAGCGCGGAGAGTGTCGATCCCAAGGCATGATCTCCTCGGAAAAAAAACTCCGGGCGGCGCATGCCGTCGGACCCCTCTCCTCCCGTGCGAAGTATATGACGGCTTGCCGCCGCGTATGCGCCGCTGCGACGCGGGAATACGCCGCCTGGCGGGACGCGAACCGTTCGTGCATCCGCCGCGGCCGAGCGACAAGCGCGTATTCAGCTTGCGCGCGCGAGCTCGTCGCGCATCTTTGAAATCGTCGCTTTGTAGTCCGGCGTCCCGAAAATCGCCGAGCCCGCGACGAAGGTGTCGGCGCCGGCTTTCGCGATCGCGGCGATGTTGTCGATCTTCACGCCGCCGTCGATCTCGAGCAGCATCTGCCGGCCGGTCCGCTGCTGCGCAGCGTCGACGCGCGCGCGTGCGAGCGCGAGCTTGTCGAGCATCGCGGGAATGAATGCCTGTCCGCCGAACCCCGGATTGACCGACATGATGAGCACGAGATCGAGCTTGTCGATCGTGTAATCGAGCCAGTCGAGCGGAGTCGCCGGATTGAACACGAGGCCGGGTCTGCATCCGCATTCGCGGATCAGGCCGATCGTCCGATCGATGTGCTCGGAAGCCTCGGGATGAAAGCTCACGATCGTCGCGCCGGCCTTCGCGAAGTCGGGAACGATGCGGTCGACGGGCTTCACCATCAGATGCACGTCGATCGGTATGTTCACGTGCGCGCGCAGCGCTTCGCACACGAGCGGACCGACGGTCAGGTTCGGGACGTAATGATTGTCCATCACGTCGAAGTGAAGCAGATCGGCGCCGGCGGCGATCACTGCGCGCGCTTCGTCGCCGAGGCGCGCGAAATCGGCGGAGAGCAGCGACGGCGCGATGCGGTATTGGGGCATGGGTTTATAATCGATTGAGGATGTGAACGGCGATGAGCGACAGCAAATACGACATTACGGTCGCGGTCAAGACGGCCTACCTTCCCGAGCAATCGGATCCCGCGCGCGGCACGTACGTTTTCGCGTACACGATCACGATCACCAACACCGGTGAGATCGCCGCGCAGCTCGTGAGTCGCCACTGGATCATCACCGACGCCGACAGCAAGGTGCAGGAGGTGAAGGGACTCGGCGTCGTCGGCCAGCAGCCGCTGCTCCAGCCCGGGGAGAGCTTCGAGTACACGAGCGGCACGAGTCTCGCGACGGCGGTCGGCACGATGCGCGGCACGTATCAGATGGTCGCGGGCGACGGCAGGACGTTCGACGCGCAGATCCCGCAGTTCACGCTGTCGATGCCGCGCGTGCTGCATTAGCGCCACCGTCCGTTTCCGGTGTCGTTCGCAGAGTCGCGCGGCCGCTTGCGGCGTTTCGGGCCCATCGTCCACCAGACGATCGCCACGGCGATGACGAGCGCGAACAGCATCTCCAGCAGCAACCAGCCCATCGCGTCGCGACTCCTCCGCTCGTTCGCCGTGCGCACGACGGTCGCGGCGGCGCTGTTCGCAGCGATCGCCGGTTGCGTCACGACGCCGCCGGTGCCGCCCACGACGAAGGCTCCTCCGCCGGTAACGCCGCCGCCGTCACTGCCGGCGAAATACGTGCCGGTTGCCTGGACCTCGCTTCCCGGCTGGTACGACGACCGCGTCGACGAGGCGTGGCCCGCGTTTCGCGCCGGATGCGCGGCGCTCGTTGCCTCCGACGCGACGAACGAGCTTTGGCAAGGTCCGTGCAGCGCGTCGGAGACGCTCGCGCCGATCGATCAAGGCACAGTGCGCAAATTTTTCGAAACGCATTTTATCCCATACCAGGTCGAGAGCGCCGACGGACGCGACACCGGCATGGTCACCGGCTATTACGAGCCGCTGCTCGACGGCAGCCGCGCGCGCTCCGCGCGCTACAACGTTCCGCTCTATGCGGCGCCCGACGACCTGCTGACGATCGATTTGACAGAGCTCTATCCGGACCTCAAAGGCAAGCGATTGCGCGGACGTGTCGAAGGCAAGCGCGTCGTCCCTTACTGGTCGCGCGCCGAGATCGAGAACGGGAGCGCGCCGATGGCCGACAAGGCGCTCGTCTACGTCGAGGATCCCGTCGAGGCGTTCTTCCTGCAGATCCAGGGCTCAGGGCGCGTGCGTCTTGCCGACGGCGGAATCATGCGCGTCGGCTACGCCGATCAGAACGGCCATCCGTATATCTCGATCGGGCGCATCCTCGTCGAACGCGGCGAGATGCCGCTCGAGCGCGCGTCGCTGCAGGGAATCCGCGATTGGGGCCAGCGCAATCCCGAAAAGCTCGGGCCGCTGCTCGACGAGAATCCGAGCTACGTCTTCTTTCGCGAAGTGCCGCCGCCTGTGCCCGGCACGCTCGAAGCCGAGATCGACGGTCCGTTCGGATCGCTTGGCGTGCCACTCCTGCGCGAGCGCGCGATCGCGGTCGATCCGCGCTCGGTGCCGCTCGGCGCGCCGATCTGGCTCGCGACGAGCTATCCGTTGTCCACTCGCCCGCTCAATCGCCTCGTGCTCGCGCAGGACACGGGTGGCGCGATCCGCGGCGCGGTGCGCGCCGACTTCTTCTGGGGATTCGGTGCTGAGGCCGGCCGCGAAGCGGGGCGGATGA
>DASSGI010000118.1:0-7334 GCA_035857655.1 Casimicrobiaceae bacterium
GACGTCGCATGCCGATGCCGGGAGTTCACGGCACCCGGGTCGACGACGACCTTCGTGATCGTGACGCGCGCAGAAGCCGAATTCTCGGGAGACAGCAGCTGGTGCGACGCAATGCCGGGTATCGTCAATACCGGCACCTGACCGCGGCGAATGATCTCCATGCGAGGCTACGCTGCGATCCGGACGAGCTTTACGCGACCCGATCCCCCGCTCTTGATCGACACGGCGGATTTACGGCATCCGAAGCGGCTTGCAATGAGCGCGATCAACTCTTCGTTCGCCTTGCCGTCGACAGGTGCGGCCTTCACGTGCGCGACCCACTTTCCGTCTTCGCCTTGCTCGAGCGTGCTCGCGCGCGAATTGGGCTTCACTCTGACTTCGATCACGATGGGCGTCGTCGTCATGGGCGAGCCGACAACTATTTGGGCGGCGCGGGCCAGGCGAGATTCGGTCGCGGTCCGAACTCCGGGTTGCTTGCTCCATTCTTCTCGACGAGCCCGAGCGCTGTGGCGAGCGCCGTCGCGAGCTGGCGGTCGTTGTGCGCCGCCGCGTCCTGCGGCGCATTGTCGACCTCGATCTGCGGATCGGTGCCGTAGTTTTCGACGCCCCAGCCCACGTCGCGGAACCAGAACGAGAACTCGGGCTGCGTCGTCTCGGTCCCGTCGACCAGCGTGTGGCGCGGCCAGATTCCAATCACGCCGCCCCAGGTTCGCGTGCCCACCAGCGGACCGATGCCCATCAGCTTGAAGCCGTGCGAGAAGATGTCGCCGTCGGAACCCGCGTGCTCGTTCGTGAGCGCGACCACGGGTCCCGCGACCGCCTCGTCCGGATACGGCGTCGAGCCGCTCCAGCGCGATTGCGCGTAGCCGATTCTCCGCCGCGCAACCTTTTCGAGCAGGAGCTGCGAGACGTGGCCGCCGCGGTTGTAGCGGACGTCGACGATCAGCGCGTCGCGGTCGCACTCGGTCGCGAAGTAGCGATGGAATTCGGCGAAGCCCGCCGACATCATGTCGGGCAGGTGGAAATAGCCGACGCGCCCGTTCGACGCTTCGTGCACCCAGGCGCGGTTGCGCTCGACCCACTCGCGATAGCGCGCCGGAACTTCGTCGGCAAGCGTCGTGACGAGCACGGTGCGCGTCGCATCGCCGCCGTTCGCTCCAGCGAGCGTCAGCTCGACCTTCGTGCCGGCCTGGTGGACGAGCAGCGCCTGCGGCGGTCGCTCGCGCGACACCGGCTGGCCGTTGACTGCGACGATTCTCTCGCCGGGCTTCGCTTCGACGCCGACAGCGTTGAGTGGCGAATCGGCGCTTGCATCCCACGCGTCGCCGCGGACGATGCGCGTGATCGCGTAGCCATTGCCGTCTGCTGCGGATTCGACGTCGGCGGCGAGATAGCCGAGCGCGATCGACGGCGGGCGCCGGTGGTCACCGCCCATTTCGTATGCGTGCGACGTGCCGAGCTCGCCCTGCAGTTCCCAGATCAGATCGGAAAGCTCGCCGCGGGTCGCCACGCGCGCAAGCAGCGGCTCGTATTTGCGATACACGGCTTCCCAGTCGATTCCCGACATGTCGGGCACCCAGAACTGATCGCGCTGCAGCCGCCAAACCTCGTGCAGCATCTGTCGCCACTCGCCGCGCGGATCGACGGAGAGTCGAATGCGGCCAAGGTCGATCCAGCCGGTCTTGCGTGACGGCGCCTCCGACGAAGCGTCGGCGTCGCGTCGTACGTCGCGGCTCCTGAACGCCGAGATCGCACGCAGACGCTTGCCTTCGCGATAGACGACGGTGACGTGATCGTCGGCGATCGTGAATGCGTCGACCTTGTCGATCAGCGGCTCGGCGCGCAGTGTCGTGAAATCGAATACTTCGAGCCTGCCCGGGGTCTCCTTGTGCCCGCCGCGGCCGTGCGCACCGAGGATCGGCATCGATGTCCACAGCACCTTGCCGCCCGCCGCACCGGCGATCTGCGCGTAGCGGCCTTCGGCAACGGGAAACGGCGCGACGCGCTGCGCGATCCCATCGAGGTTGACCTTTACGGCGGGCGGCTCCTGCGTCGTGCTTGCTGCAGCCTTGGCCGGATCCTCGGGCTTCAGTCCCTTAGGTGCAGGGTCGAACGGCGGATGCCCGCCGGCGGCGAGCGCGATCAGATACGGCCGCGCCGCGCGGGGAAAGGAAAGCTCGAACTGTACCGCGTCGTAGACGGGATCGAACGTGCGCACCGACAGGAAATAGAGATACCGCCCCTCGGGGTCGAATGCGGGGCTGTAGTCGCGGAACTCGGGATCGGTCGCGAGCACGCTCTTCGCGTTCTTCACATCGTGCAGCTTGATCGCGCAGTGCCGCGGACTCGTCCAGAACGTGTAGGCGAGCCACGCGCCGTCGGGCGACCACGCAAGATCCTCGGTTCGGCCCGCATCGCTTCGGTCGATCACTTTCACTTCGCCGCTCGCGATATCGCCGATCAGCACCTCGTTGCGATGATTGGCGATCGCGACGCGCTTGCCCTGCGGCGCCGCACGCATCGCGACCGCGCGGCCGATGTCCCAGGGGAGCGTGCGCGCGACGCCGTTCTCCCAGACCTCGACGCGCTCTTCGCGCGTCGCGTCGCCGATCGCGACGAGCGTCGTCCCGTCGTCGAGCCACTGCGGAAGACGATGGCGCGCACCGTCCTCGCCCAGCTGACGAACCGCGCCTTCCCACAGCGGAAACGCGAACACCTTGCCGCGCGCGTCAACGGCGAGCGAGTGTCCGGCCGGATGAACATGGAACGAGCCGAGATGGTCGGCGGCCGGTACGAACTTGCGCGCTGCCTGCGTCCGGTGCGACGGGACTTCGATCGTGATTCGCGACGCGCGACTTTGCTGCGGATCGAACAAGTGAATGTCGGCGCCGCACTGATAGACGATGCGCTTGCCGTCGGTCTGCGCATAGCGGACGTAATAATCGTCGTGCTGCGTATGACGCTGCACATCCGAGCCGTCGGGCAGGCACGAGTACAGGTTGCCCATGCCTTCGCCATCGGACACGTAGTAGACGCGCGCGCCGATCCACATCGGACACGTGATGTTTCCCTTGAGCTCGGTCATCCGGCGGAATGTTCCCGAACCGGTCGCATCGATCCACAGATGGCCCGCCGTTCCGCCGCGATAGCGTTTCCAGCGTCCCGGATCGGCGGTGTTGCGGCCGATGACCATCGCTTTGCCCGGGCCCTCGGACAGATGATTGACCTGGCCCAGCTCGAGCAATTTCGGCATCCCGCCCGCCGGGTCGAGCGTGAACGCGCGGTAGTTGCGGAAGAAAGGCTGCGCATACGTCGACACGAACAGGATCTCGCCCGCGCGCGTCCATCCGCGGACCTGCACATCGGGCCCGAGCCACGTCATGCGCCGTGCGGGGCCGCCGCTCGATTCCATCAGATACACCTCGGGGTGCTGCTCATCGCGTCCAACGAACGCGATCCATTTGCCGTCCGGCGAAAGGCACGGCGTCGATGGCTCGGACAATCCGGCCGTCAACCGGCGGGCAATACCGCCGGCCGCGGAGACGGACCACAGATCGTCATCGCAGACGAAGACGATCGTCTCGCGGTGCAGGGTGGGGTGGCGCAGATAACCTTGATGGCTCATGGGCTCTTTCCGGGTTGCGGAGAAGGGATCGTGCGTAGGGCGCGGCTCGAGCGCGGGCGGAAACGGTGGATTCGAGACGTGACCGTGCGACGCCTTGTGGGCGGCCGGGTGCAAATTCTACTTCGATTGGATCGGCATCGCAGCCCATCACAGTAAAATGCGCGACCTATCCATTTTCGCACCGCAACGACACGCCCATGAAGACCGACCTCCTCGAATGCATCGAACGCCAGAGCGGCCCGCATCCGGACGCCGCCGTCATCTGGCTGCATGGGCTCGGCGCCGACGGCAACGACTTCGTACCGGTCGTGAACGAGATGCGGCTGCCCTCGTCGCTCGCGATCCGCTTCGTGTTTCCGCACGCACCGGTGCGGCCGGTGACGCTCAACCAGGGCTTCCGGATGCGCGCATGGTACGACCTCGCGGCCGGCGACATCACCAACCGCGCCGATATGGCCGGCGTGCGCGAATCACAAGCGCAGATCGAAGCGCTGATCGCGCGCGAGAAGACGCGCGGAATCGCCGCGCGTCGCATCGTTCTCGCCGGCTTCTCGCAGGGCGGCGTCATCGCGATCCACACCGGCGTACGCTATGCCGAGCGTCTCGCCGGAATCGTCGCGCTCTCCACGTACGTCGTCCAGCCGGACAAACTGGCGGCGGAAGGATCGGCCGCCAACAAGGACATTCCGATCTTCATGGCGCATGGAACGTTCGATCCGATGATCCGGCCGGAATGGGGTGACGCGTCGCGTCGCGCGTTGGTTGCCGCCGGCTACAACGTCGAGTGGCACACGTACCCGATGCCGCACTCGGTCGTGCTCGAGGAGATCGACGCGATCAAGGCGTTCCTCGTCAAGGTGCTCGCGCCGGCGAAGTAATGCAGAGCAGCTGCGAAAGCCAGCGCAGCACTCGATATTTCTGATTCGGGAGGTGGCTGCAGCGAACGTTATCCCGTTGGCGGGTTCTGAGAGGTATCGCGCTACAATTTCGGTGCGACGCAACCTCCCTCGCGAACAATGCGCTGCGCGACGGTCTTGCCCTCGGGAGTGATCATTCTGCCCAGGACATTGTCGATGCCCCATTCGGCCACAAATTTGTCCATTAGGCATGTACAAAACGGGAGAATTTGCCGCGCAAAAGGTTCGAGGTTTTGGTACATAACCTCCTTGCTTGGCAACTTTGCGTCCACGGTCGCCATCGCCTATTCGACGCTTTCAACCTGGCCGCCGATGCCTCCGCCGACGCAGCCTGCGACGAATAGACTTCGTATCGTTTCCGGCGAGGTCTGAAAGGTCTTGAGCACCTCGCTCTGCACGAAAGCTTCCTTACTCAACACCTTGCGGCCCAAATCACTTTGATAGAACGCCGTCAGCTGCTTCGCCTCGTCCTCGCTGAAAGCTGCCATATAGACCGGGATCAACTTTTCAGTGACGGGCTTCCAATCCAGGCGCTGTGCGATGATTCGCAGAGCAATTTCTCTGCTTACTTCGCTGCTTCCTCGCTTCTGCAGTTCGGCATCGAAAAAGCTGAGCAGCATTGACTTCATATCCATGACGTTCAGGAGTCGAGCCGTCGCCTCGTAATGGCTGTTCGAAGGCTCCGCCTTGGTCTCGTCAGCTGCAAAACATTTCGCAGCGAACACCAACAACAAGGCGGCGAAGACTGTGATCTTCATTGGACACCTCCAGTCGCGGATTACCCCTGAACGTCGCGCCAACGACCTGTAACGCGTCGCTTCGACCGAGCAAAAGAATACTTCACTTGGGGCTGGCCAGCCACCGGCAAGCTGCCGGGAGTCTCCTCCGGCCTGGATTCCGCGTATGTGTGTCGCTACTTGCTCATGAGCAGGTTCGGCAGCCACAGCGTCAGCGGCGGCCACACGGTGATCGCGACGAGCACGACCAGAAGCGGCACGAGCCACGGCAGGATCGCGCGCGAGATCTGCTCGAACGTCACGTCGGCGATCCGCGCCATCACGAACAGCACGACGCCGATCGGCGGGTGGATCGTTCCGAGGATCAGGTTGAAGATCATGATCAGTCCGAACTGGACCGGATCGATGCCGAAGCCGATTGCCGCGGGGACGAGGATCGGGATCAGGATCAGCATTGCGGCGAGCACTTCCATGAAGCAGCCGACGGCGAGCAGCAGCAGGTTCACGACGAGGAGGAAGACCAGCGGCTGATGAATCGTCGCGACGAGCGCAGGCGCGACCGTCTGCGGAATCCTCGAGAGCGACATGCACCAGCCGAGCGCGCCCGCGACCATCACGAGCACCGCGACGATGCCGGTCGTTTCCGCGGTGTTGACGAGGATCGCCGGCAGGTCCTTTACGCGGAGCGTTCGATAGACGACGAAGCCGAGGAAGAGCGCATAGAGATCCGCCACCGCGGCCGCCTCGGTCGGCGTGAACAGTCCGCTGAACATCCCGCCGAGCAGAATCACCGGAGCGAGCAGCGCGAAGAACGCGCCTTTGAACGCGCTCCAGACGTCGCGCAGACCGCCGAACGTGCCGCGCGGCAATCCTTGTCGCGGCGCGAGGATCGCGACGAGGATCATCAGCGAAATCCCCATCAGCACACCGGGAACGAAGCCCGCGAGGAAGAGCCGCCCGACGGAGACGTCGGCGCCCACGCCGTAGATCACCATCGGCAGGCTCGGCGGAATGATCGGTCCGATCGTCGCCGCCGCAGCGCTGATCGCTGCGGCCGTTTCGGGACGGTACCCCGCCTTCTTCATCGCACGCACTTCGACAGCCCCCGTTCCCGCGGCGTCGGCGACCGCCGATCCGACCATTCCCGCGAAGATCATGCTCGACAGGATGCTCGCGTGCGCATAGCCGCCGCGCAACGCGCCGACCACCGAGGTCGCGAAGCGCACGATCCTATCGGTCAGCTTTGCCGCGCCGAGGAGATTTCCCATCAGGATGAATAGCGGCGCGGCGACCAGCGGAAACGAATTCATCGCCTGCGCCATTTTCTGCGGAACGATCGTCGGCGAGAGACCCGTGCCGATCACGAACGCGAGCGCGGCGAGGCCCATCGACGCGAAGAGCGGCAAGCCCAGCAGGATCGCGGCGAACCATACGACGACGATGTCGACGATCAGGTGTCCGCTCATTCGCGCGCCTCGTGTCGCTCGCTCATTCGGTCTCTTCGCTTCCGCTCGCCGGTGTCGGCCGCAGAGAGAGCGCTCCGACGAATTCGCGGATCGCCTGCGCGAGCGTCACCGCGCCTGCCGGCAGCAGCGGGACGTACATCCACGCCATCGAGATCGGCAGCGTCGTCGCCTCGAGGTCGACGTTTTTCGTGACGAGACCGACGCCGTAGACGAGGATCAGCGCGCCGAAGAGCGCCATCGCGAGCTGGATCCCGAGCTCGACCCCGCGGTGGCCGCGAGCGGGAAGCAGATCCTGGAAGAAGCGGATGCGGACGTGCAGCCGCTTGCGGCTCGCGACGATCCAGCCCGCGACCGCGAGCCAGACCATCAGGAAGCGAGCGAGCTCGTCGGTCCAGATCAGCGGATCGCCGAGCGAGCGCGTGATCGCGCCGAGCGAAACGTCGACGAGCAGCACGACGACCAGCGCGCAAGCGACGATCGCCGCGGCCTGGTCGAACGCGCCGATGAGCCGGCGGCGCATCATGAGCCGAGCGTGTCGCACGAGCGGCGCGCGCGCCGGGATTGCGACGACTGCACGCTTTCAGCAGCC
>DASSGI010000119.1:0-7716 GCA_035857655.1 Casimicrobiaceae bacterium
ATCGGCCTGGTCGAGCAGCACGCCGATCTCGAGTTTCATTTCCTCGTCGACTCAAAGGCGCAGCTCGCGTCGATCGAGGCGGTCGCGGCGCACAAGCCGCTGCGACGCAAGCTCACGGCGCTGGTCGAGCTCGGCGTTCCCGGCGGACGCACCGGATGCCGCACTCAGGACGAGGCGCTCGCGCTCGCGCGCGCTGTCGCCGCGAGCGACTTCGTCGAGCTCTCGGGCCTCGAGTGCTACGAAGGCTTGCAGATCAGCGGAGATTCAACGCACGATGCGCTGGTCGTCGGCGAGCTGATGCGCCGGGTCAAGGAGGTCGCGCGGGCATGCGATCGCGAACGCCTGTTCCGCGGGCCGGCGATCGTTCTTTCGGCCGGCGGCTCGGCGGCGTTCGACATCGTCGCGCGCGAGCTCCCGACGCAGCTGTCGCTTCCCGTTCAGACGATCCTGCGCAGCGGCTGCTACGTGACACATGACTCGGGCTTCTATGCGCGCCTGCTCGAAGGTGTCCGGTCGCGCAGCGGTGCGGCGTGGCAGACGCGGCCCGGTCTGCAGCCCGCGCTCGAAGTCTGGTCGCAGGTGCAGTCGTGTCCCGAACCCGGCCTGGCGCTTCTCACGATGGGAAGACGCGACGCCTCGTTCGACATGGAGATGCCGATCCCCGTCAAGTGGTTCCGCGCCGGAAGCAACGCTTCGCCGCGGGGCGTTCCATCCCACTGGAAGGTGAGCGCGATGAACGACCAGCACGGTTACCTTCGCTTCGCGCCCGACGCCGCGCCGATGGTAGGCGACCTCGTCGCGTGCGGAATCTCTCATCCGTGCACGACGTTCGACAAGTGGCGCGTGCTGTTCACCGTCGACGACACGTATCGAGTCACCGGTGCAATTCGAACGTTCTTCTGAGCCCGTTCGGATGACGCGGCGCCGCGCACTCCATGGCATGCCAGGCGGTGATCTGCTCGCGGTGATTCGCGAGCGCTCGGAACGTTTGCCGCAGGCGCAGCAGCAGGTCGCGGCAACGGTGCTCGAAGATCCGGCCTTCGCCGTGCGCGCGAACGTCGACGACATCGCCCGCCGCGCGGGCGTCAGTCCGCCGACGATCGTCCGCTTCTGCCGCGCAATCGGCTGCGCTGGCCTGCGCGAATTCAAGCTGCAGCTTGCGCAGACGTTGGCGGTCGGCACGAGTGCGCTGCATCGCGCGGTCGCGCCCGGCGACGATATGCAGACGGTCGCGCACAAGATCCTTCGGGGCGCCGCGACGGCGCTCGCACGACTCGAGCACCACATCGTTCCCGAGGCGCTCGATCGCGCGGTCACGCGTATCGCGCAGGCACGGCGCGTCGACTGCTACAGCGTCGGCAGCACGTCCAACTTCATCGCCACCGACGCGCAGGCACGGTTCTTCCGCCTGGGAATCGCGTCGAACGCCTACTTCGACGCGCACTTCCAGCTGATCTCCGCCGCGACGCTGTCGCGGGGCGACGTCGCGCT
This sequence comes from Casimicrobiaceae bacterium, assembly GCA_035857655.1. Classification (GTDB taxonomy): domain Bacteria; phylum Pseudomonadota; class Gammaproteobacteria; order Burkholderiales; family Casimicrobiaceae; genus CAIWHR01. The sequence goes on from DASSGI010000119.1 coordinate 1,492, forward strand.
CGCGATTTCCTACGTCGGCCGGATGCCGACGCTCATCGAGGCGATCGAAGTCGCCCGCGAGCAGGGAGCGACGGTCGTCGCGATGACGCAGCCCGACACCATGCTGGCGCGCCGCGCCGACATCGTTCTGCCGATCGTCGTGCCGGCGGATCCGTCGATGCGCGTCGGAACCGAAGCCTACCTCGCGCAGATGGCGTATCTCGAGATCCTGATGGTCGGCGTAGGTCTGCGACGCGGACCCTCCGCGGTGAATCGGCTGAAGCGCGTGCGCAGGGTGCTGCAGGAGCGCGGCATCGACAGCGAAATCCATCCGGCGCTGCAGTGGGCGTGGTCGAAGGCGGAAAGGGAGGCGAAATGAGCGAGCGGCGCGAGACCGAAGGTCGAGCGAAGGCCCGGAGGGCGCGTCCGCGAGCGATTGAGGGCGGCCGACAAAGAGGCCTATCGATCGAGTACGGCGGTGCGGAGGCCACGAAATGAGCGAGCGAGAGAGCGAGGCGCGCGAGCAAAGCAAGCGAAGGCCCAAAGGGCGCGTCGCCGAGCGACCGAGAGCGCCCGACGACCGGGCGTTCGATCAGCGAGGACCGCGTGGAGGGCGCGCGCGAACTGAGGTCGTGGAATGAGCGACACAAGCGCCATCGTCCTCCGCGGCGGAACCGTGATCGACGGCAGCGGCGCCCCCGGTGTCGGCGCCGACATCCGCATCGAAGGCGAGCGGATTTCGGACGTCCGTCCTAAGGTCGACGCGCGCGGGGCGCGTGTGATCGATGTGGCCGGTCGCGTCGTCGCGCCGGGATTCATCGATGTGCATACGCACGACGATCAAATCGTCCTCTCGAACCCGGACATGCTGCCGAAAGTGAGCCAGGGCGTGACCACCGTCGTGACCGGCAACTGCGGCATCAGCCTTGCGCCGCTCGTGCGCGCCGATGTGCCGCCGCCGCTCAATCTGCTCGGCGGGACCGACAAGTATGTTCACCCGACGATGGCGGCGTATGCCGCCGCCGTCGACGCCGTGCGCCCTGCAGTGAACGTCGCTGCGCTGGTCGGCCACTCGACGCTACGCGTGGCGACAATGGAAGACCCCTATCGCGCGGCGACGCCGGACCAGCAGCGGCGAATGGTCGAGTTGCTGCGCGAAGGACTGAGCGCCGGTGCGGCGGGGCTGAGCTCCGGTGTCTTCTATCCGACCGGTGCCGCCGCCGATCTCGACGAGCTGTCGCTGCTCGCGCGAGTCGCCGGCGAAGCGGGCGCCGTCTATACGACGCACATCCGTGACGAATTCGACAAGGTGCTCGACTCGCTCGACGAAGCGTTCGCGACCGGCCGCAACGGCGGCGTTCCCGTCGTCGTCTCCCATCACAAGTGCGCGGGGCCGCGGAACTGGGGCCGCACCGTGGAGACGCTCGCGCATATCGACGCAGCGCGTGCGCGGCAACGGATCGCGCTGGACATGTATCCGTACGTTGCAGGCTCGACGGTGCTGCGCAAGGAGATGGTCGACGGCGTGATCGACATCCTCATCGCGTGGTCGACACCGCATCCGGAAATGGCCGGCCGCATGCTCGCCGACGTCGCCGCCGAGTGGGGGTCGACGCAGCAGGAGGCGTGCGTGCGCCTGCAACCGGGCGGCGCCTGCTATTTCCAGATGCGCGAGGACGACGTGCAGCGCGTGCTGCGCCACCCGGCGACGATGATCGGCTCGGACGGGCTGCCGCACGATCGCCATCCGCACCCGCGTCTATGGGGAACGTTTCCTCGTGTCCTCGGCCATTACTGCCGCGATCTCGGCCTTTTTCCCCTCGAGACAGCCATACACAAGATGAGCGGGCTTTCGGCGCGGCAGTTCGGTCTCGTCGACCGCGGCATCATCCGTCCGGGAGCGTTTGCCGACGTCGTCGTGTTCGACGCCGCGACGGTGCGCGACGTCGCCACTTTCGAGTCACCGATCGCGCGCTCGACGGGAATCGACTGCGTGTTCGTGAACGGCGCGATCGCGTATCGCGACGGCGGCGTCGCGGCGGAGCGCCGCGGCCGCTTCCTGCGGCGCACTGCGCGGTAGGGGTCCGCGCTCGCGGGGCCGCGCATGGCATATGCCGAAGGGCGCCCGGGTCTCGTGAAGCCACGGAGGCATATGCCATGCGTGGCCCCCGTGGAGCGCGATCAGGAAAGATCCGCGACCAGCGAGTCGCGCGTCTCCTTCGGGATTTCGGGGATCGACGCCTGATAGGCGGGGTGATCGACACCAACCCCCAATTGCGCGCCGCGCTTCAGTGCCGCGACCGTTTCGCGCGTGAGCTCGAAGCGCAGGAAATGGACGGCGGCAGTCTTCTCGTCCGTTGAGCGCGGCAGATCCTCGTCGGCGATCGCGACGACGCGCGGGAAACCCTCGACCTCGACGTACACGTAGCGCTCGACGTCGGTCAGCTTCGAGAGCGCGGCTTTACGTTCGTCGACGTTCTCGTATTCGATCAGCATCGTCGCCTTGAGATTCGAGCCGTCGGGAATCAGCGGATTGTAGGCGTCGAGCTCGTCGCGAATCCCCTCCTCCTCGAACGTGCGCTCGATCCGCAGCATTTCCTGGATCTGGTAGCGGATCGTGAGCTCGTCTTCAAAGATGACCGTTACGTGCTCGCCCAGGTGCAGCGTGCGCGCCTTCTTGTGCGCGAGCACGCGCTTGCGAAACTCCGGGCGTGCCTTCGCATAGGTTTCGAGCGACATCAGGCTGTCGAGGGTGATCGCGGTCATTGTCGTGTCCTTCGATGGTCTCGATCGCGTCGCTAGACCCCGTACGCGATCCGCATCAGCGTCAGCGGGTGCGCCTTGCGCATCCCGGCGGCCTTCGCCGATTCGCCGATCCCGTGCATGATCCGCCGAGCCGCGATCGGGCAGTCGGACGTCACGTAGTCCGGCTCGGGCTCGGCCATCCGATTGAACACCGGGCGTCCGATCTTCATCGAGTTCGCGTAGAACTCGCGCTTCACGCCGTAGGTTCCGTCGTGCCCCGAGCAGCGCTCGACCGTGTTGAGCGTCGTCTCCGGAATCCATTCGAGCACTTCGCGCGTCTTCTGCCCGATGTTCTGCACGCGGGAATGGCAAGGGACGTGATAGCTCACCTTGCCGAGCGGGTTCTTGAAGTCCTTGCGCAGCAGGCCGTCCTTGTCGCGAAGCACCAGGTACTCGAACGGATCGAACATCGCGTCGGCGACGACCTGCACGTCCCCTTCGCCCGGGAAGATCAGCGGCAGCTCGTGCTTGAACATCAGCGTGCACGACGGGACGCAGGTGAGGATCGCGTAGCCGGCCCGCGCGAGCACGGCGAGCGGAGGAATGTTGATGTTCTTGAGCTTCTCGACGGACTCGAGATCGCCGAGCTCGAGCTTCGGCATCCCGCAGCACGCCTCCTTTTCGGCGATCGTGTACGGCACTTCGTTGTGCGCGAGGATCGCGATGAGATCGTGCGCGATCCCGGGCTCGACGTAGTCGACGTAGCACGTCGCGAAGATCGCGACCTTTCCCGGCGTCCGGGCGCCGTCCCTGACCGGCCAGGCGACCGACCTCGGCGCAGTCTCGCGAAAGCGCTTCCGAGCATAGGTCGGCAGCTCCGCAGCAGCCGCGATGCCGAGCGCCCTGTCCATCACCTTGCGCGCTGCCGGTGATCCATTCGCCTTGTTCACGAACTCGACGACGACAGGAATCGTCGCGAGACGTCCGATGCGGTCCGTGCTGGAGAGCATCCGGTCGCGAAAGCCCGCTCCCGTCGTCCGCAGCTTCGCCGCCTTCGCGCGAAGCATCAGGTGGGGAAAATCGACGTTCCACGGATGCGGCGGCACGTACGGGCACTTCGTCATGTAGCAGAGGTCGCACAGGTAGCACTGGTCGACGACCTTCCCGTAGTCTGCCTTGGCGACGCCGTCGATCTCCATCGTCGACGAGTTGTCGACCAGATCGAAGAGCGTCGGAAACGATTGGCACAGGCTCACGCAACGGCGGCAGCCGTGGCAGATGTCGAAGACGCGCTCGAGCTCCTTGTCGAGCGCAGCCTGGTCGTAGAACTCGGGGTTGCGCCAGTCGAGCGGGTGGCGGGTCGGCGCCTGCAGGTTGCCTTCGCGCTCGGTCATTGTGTTTGCCGGAGTGGATTGCCGGAGATACGGGCGCAAACAGCGCGCGACGACAGTCTACCGCCCCCGTGGCGCGAACGCGCCGCGGGGAGTGACAGTTATCGAAAGCTCGCGCGGTGCCGCTTTGGCGGCGCGCGCGCGAAAATGCGAGCCGCCGACGTCAGTCGGCGAGAACGTCCAGCGCCTTCTGGAAGCGATTGGCGTGAGAGCGCTCGGCTTTGGCGAGCGTCTCGAACCAATCGGCGATCTCCTCGAAGCCTTCGCTCCGAGCGGTCTTCGCCATGCCCGGATACATGTCGGTGTATTCGTGCGTCTCGCCGGCGATCGCCGCCTTGAGGTTCGAGCGCGTCGCGCCGATCGGCAGTCCGGTGGCCGGGTCGCCGACCTGTGCGAGATAGTCGAGATGCCCGTGGGCGTGACCAGTCTCGCCCTCGGCCGTCGAGCGGAACACCGCCGCGACGTCGTTCTGGCCTTCGACGTCGGCCTTGTTTGCAAAATACAGATAACGCCTGTTCGCCTGCGATTCGCCGGCGAAGGCGTCCTTCAGGTTCGTGTGGGTCTTGGTGCCGTTGAGACTTTTCATCGCGCATCTCCTTCGGTTAGCTTCGCTGCGCTCCCGCACTGCGGCAGGCAGCGAAACGGAATTCGTCGGACTCCAGCCCGCCTCCGGCTTCCATTGTGCGCATCGGGCGATTCCTTCGCCAATTGATTGTTCCAATGATGGCGATAGTTTTCGCTAATCCAAGGGCCGTCGCGCGCGACTCACGACTCCGTCAATCGATCCGCTCGTATGCGGGCAACGTCAGGAACTCGACGAACGTGTCGTTGTTGACGAGGTCGGCGAAGATCTGCGCGGCATCGTCGTACTTCCCGGCGCCGTAGGCCGCGCCGAGCAGCTCGCGAATCTTCTGCTTCTCTTCCGGAATCATCGCGGCGACCATCTCCCTGGTCACCTTGCGCCCGTCGTCGAGCTTCCCTTTCGGCGAGCGGATCCACTGCCAGACCTGCGAGCGCGAGATTTCCGCGGTCGCCGCGTCTTCCATCAGATTGAAGATCGGCACCGCCCCCTGCCCCGCGAGCCACGCGCCGATGTACTGGATCGCGACGTTGATGTTGAGACGAAGACCCTTTTCGGTGATCGGCGCTTCGGGCTCGAAGTGAAGCAGATCGGCGGCCGTCGCCTTCACGTCCTCGCGCTTCCTCGTCGCGATCTGGTTCGGCCCTGGCATCAGCCGGTTGAACGCCTCCAGCGCAACGGGGACGAGCCCGGGGTGCGCAACCCAGGTGCCGTCGTGGCCGTACGTCGCTTCGCGCTCCTTGTCGGCCTTCACCTTGTCGAAAGCCTCGGCGTTCGCCGCCTCGTCGTTCTTCACCGGAATCTGCGCCGCCATCCCGCCCATCGCGTGGATGTCGCGCCGATGGCAGGTCTTGATCAGCAGCTCGGCGTAGCTCTTCATGAAATGCGTGGTCATCGTGACGAGCGCGCGATCGGCGAGGCAGAAGTCCTTGCGGTTCCGCAGCTTCTTGATGCACGAGAAGATGTAGTCCCAGCGCCCGCAGTTGAGTCCCGCCGAGTGCTCGCGCAGCTCGTAGAGGATCTCGTCCATCTCGAACGCCGCGAGCAGCGTCTCGATCAGCACCGTCGCGCGGACCGAGCCGCGAGGGATGCCGAGCTCGTCCTGCGCCATCACGAAGACGTCGTTCCACAGCCGCGCCTCGAGGTGGCTCTCCAACTTGGGCAGATAGAAATACGGGCCGCTTCCTCGCGCGAGAAGCTCCTTCGCGTTGTGGAACATGTAGATCGCGAAGTCGAAGATGCCGCCGCTGATCGGCTTGCCGTCGATCAGCACGTGCTTCTCGGGCAGATGCCAGCCGCGCGGACGGACGAACAGAACCGCGGTCTTCGCGTTGAGCTTGTACGCCTTGCCCTCGGGCGACGTGTAGTCGATACGGCGGCGAATCGCGTCGCGCAGGTTGATGTGGCCCTGGATGTTGTTGTCCCACTTCGGCGTGTTCGCATCCTCGAAGTCCGCCATGAACACGCTCGCGCGCGAATTGAGCGCATTGATGATCATCTTGCGCTCGACGGGGCCGGTGATTTCCACGC
>DASSGI010000120.1:0-6490 GCA_035857655.1 Casimicrobiaceae bacterium
GAAGCGACGTTCGGCTTCGGCCTGGACGATTGGCGCGAGACTCTGGCGCGCTGCGTTCGCTGACCGCGATCAGAACGCGAAAAGGCAATCGACGTCGTTGCCCACCGCAAGCTCGCGGCCCTCTCCACCGGCGACGATCGCATTCATTCCGAACGTGACGCCGCCGAGCGCCGCATTCATCCGGTAGCGCGCGAGCGTCGCGAGCGGCTCGTCTCCGACCGTCGCCGTGTCCTGGTCGGTCGTCGTCACCTGGCAGCGTGTGCAGGGCTTGACGAGCCTCAACGTCACGCCGTCGCCGGTGATCGTGTCGACGTGATCCTCGTCATAGGCTTCGAGCCCCGCGAGCACGACGTTCGGACGAAAGCGATCCATCGGCAGCGCTGCAGCGCCGGCTGCCGCGAGGCGTGTGTTGATATCGGCGAGCGATGCTTCGCCGATTGCGAGCACCGGGTAGCCGTCGGCGAATGCGACGTGCGCACCGGAAGCGCCGGCGTATTCGGGATTGCAGAGCCGCGTCTCGCGCGGGTCGAACCGGACGAGACGCACTTCGGCGTCGAGCGCTGCCGCGAGCCAGCGGGCCGCGGCGTCGCCGACGTCATGCGCGATCACCTCGCTCCGCCAAACCGTGACGTTTCGCGGAGCGCCACGCGGAACGCCGAGCTCGACAGTGAGCGGGGAGGCACCGCGTGTCGAGAGCACGAGCGCATCGGATTCGAGGCGTGCTGCGATGAGCGCGAGCCGGGGCACCTCGCGCTGCGTGACGAACCGGCCCGACGCGTCGACGATCATGAACTCGCGATCGCCGACGATCGCCGCGCCTGCGGTCGCGACCAGTCCTCGCGCAGCGACACGCGCGCGAGGCACCGCGATGCCGCGACAGCCCTTCACGGGGTAGACGTTGAGCGCTGCGATGGTTGCGCGCGGCATCGCGTCGGGAGCGCGAGCGATTCTCGTGTCGTGCGGTGAGCGCGACGAGGTGCAGCGAACGCCTAGCGCAGGCCCGATGCGTACTCGGCGAGCGCTTTCATCTGCGGGTCGCTCATCCGCGCTGCGACCGTCGCCATGATCTTGCCGTTGTAGTCCTTGCCTTCCTTGTCGGAGCCGCGCTCGCCGTCACGAAACGCCTTGAGCTGCGCGTACGTGTATTCGCCATATTGGCCGGCGAGGCGAGGATAGTTTTTCGGAACCCCGGCGCCGTTCGGCGAGTGGCAGGCCGCGCATGCCGGCATCCCGGTCGCGAGGTCGCCGCCGCGGTAGAGCTTCTGGCCGGCCGTCGCGAGCGTCGCATCCTTCGCCGCGAGCCCCTTCGGCTTCTGTCGCGAAAAGTAGATGCCGAGCACTTTCATCTCATCGGGCTTGAGCGACGCCGCCATCCCCTGCATGATCGGATTGACGCGAATCCCCGACTGAAAGTGCTGCAACTGCAGCGCGATATACTCCGCGCCCTGACCGGCGAGGCTCGGATTCGTCGGACTCGGGCTGTTGCCGTCGGCGCCATGGCATGCTGCGCATACCTCCTTGACGATCGACTCGGCCCGCGCGAGATCGGGCTTGGCTGCCGGGGCCTGGGCCAGCGCGGCGACCGCGGGCAACATGCCGGCGACTGCCGCCAGCAGCAACATGCGTCTCATCGATCGACTCCCCGAGGGCGGCATCGGGCGATCTGGCGGATGTGCCCGCCGAGTGGGCTTGGTGCCGCCGATACCGGTATGCGAAACCCTCGCATTGTAGCGGAACCGTCCGCCTCGGCCAAAGACGGCGCAGTCCCTGCGTCATGGCGGCGCGGATGACGCTCGTGCATCCGATCCATCACGCGGAGTATCTGCTCACTGTCGCGAGCGACGAGCAGTTGCCGCCGCCCGGTCCTCCCGAGATCGCCTTCGCCGGGAGATCGAACGCCGGCAAGTCGAGCGCGATCAACGCTCTCGCCAACCACTCGAGGCTCGCGTTCACGAGCAAGACGCCCGGACGGACGCAGCAGATCAACTTCTTTCGGCTGAAGAGCGGCGCGCTCCTTGCCGACCTTCCCGGCTATGGCTATGCCGCGGTTCCAAAAGCGCTGAAGCGCCACTGGCAGGACTTTCTCGCGCGCTACGTCGCATCCCGCCAGTCGCTCGTCGGCCTCGTGTTGATCGTCGATGCGCGACACGGGCTTTCCGATCTCGATCGTGCGCTGCTGTCGGGTTACCTCACGAGCGGGCGGCCAACGCTCGTCCTCGCCACGAAGATCGACAAGCTTCCGGGATCCGCGCAGCGCGAGGCAACGCGCAGCATCGAGCGCGACTTCGCCACCGGCTTTCCGCTGCACGTTAGTCAGGTCGTCGTCGTGGGTTTTTCGGCGACGCGACGAATCGGCATCGAGGCCGCCGAAGCCACGCTCGCCGCATGGCTTGCCGGAACGTCATGACGGTGCGCGCGGGAATAGCGAGCGCATAAAAGAAAGAGCCCCGCGCTCAAGGGGAATGGCGCGGGGCCCGAAAGACCCTCGGCAGGAGTGGTCACCGCCAAGGGCACCCGCTCAGGGAGGAAAGCGGGAGACGTTACCGTCCGCTTCGGTAGACCGCGGCCTGCGACGCGAGTTCCGCGCGCGCTTTGTTACGATTGTTTCGTGACGTTCGCGGCGTTTACGCCGGCCTGTCGGCATGCGCGAGCAGTTCGGCGAGCGCGTCGACGCCGAGTCGCAACTCGTCGCTCTGCCGCGGTCGATTGCGCCGCTGCTGCGGCGTGAGGATCGCGAGCCTCACGGCGGCGCGGTCGGAATCGATGCGCAGGTGCGCAGCCGGATCGTCGGCGCGAGGAGGAAGGGCCGCGTAGACGATGCCTTCGCTCGCGAGCGTCATCTCGACCGCCTTCGGGTCGTCCGCCACGAGCTCGAGCCGGACGTCACTGTGCTCGCTCGCCCAGCCTTCGGCAACGCCGCCGACGAGCAGAGGATCCCACCGCGCGAGCCTGCGCATCCAGGTCAATGCCTCGACGCGCTGACGGCGAAGCGCAACCGCGTGAGCTTCACCGCCGAAGAGCGCGTGGTGATCCGCCAGCGCGCTCTCGATCTCGTCGTTCGACGGCAGCGCCGTCGTTTCGGGCAGCATCAACTGCCGCGCGGCCTTGCGCTTGGCGAGTGTCCAGTCGGCAAGACCGTGCTCGACGATCAGGCGCGCAGCGGCTTGCGCGATTCGAATGCGATCGCGCTCGCGCCGGAGGTGATCCGCGCGGCCGTGGTTGCGGGTTGCCGCCAAAGATGTTCCCGCGTCGGGAAGCGCTAGAAAAGCTGGTCGCGAATGTCCTTGCCGGGCTTGCCCGAGCTCATCGCTTCTTCGCGGCCGCGCGGCGGGAACTCCGCGAAGAAATATTCGGTGAGGCCGCTGCCTTCTTCGCGAAGCCCGGTTTCGGGGTTGATCGTCACGGCGACGACGCCGCTCGGCATCGGCAGGTTCGCCTCGGGCGTTCCCTTGAGCGCCTTCGCCATGTAGGAAATCCAGATCGGGAGCGCGGCCTTGGCGCCGGTCTCGTCGGTGCCGAGCGTTCGGGGCTGGTCGAATCCGATCCAGGAGACCCCGACCGTCGCGTTGTTGTAGCCGCAGAACCAGGCGTCGACATTCTCGTTCGTCGTTCCCGTCTTGCCCGAAAGGTCGGTCCGATTCAGCGCGAGCGCGCGTGTTGCGGTTCCGACCCGGATCACATCCTTCAGCAGCGACGTCATGATCCAGGCGTTGCGCGGGTCGATGGCGCGTTCGGCATTTTCACCGGCGACGACGGGCTGCGCTTCGGAGAGGACGTTTCCCTTCGAATCGACGATCCGCGCGATCACGTACGGTGAAATCCTGTAGCCACCGTTCGCGAAGACCGCGTACGCCGTGACCATCTGCAGCGGCGTCGCCGACCCTGCGCCGAGACCCATCGTCAGGTACGCGGGGTGGAGCTTCGGGTCGAAGCCGAAGCGCCCGATGTAATCCTGTGCGTATTGCGGAGTGATCGCTTGCAGTACCCGGACGGTCACCAGATTCTTCGATCGGGCTAGCGCCGCGCGAATTCGCATCGGGCCGTCGAACTTGCCGTCATAATTCTTCGGCTCCCAGTCCTGTCCGCCGGCCTTGTCGGCCGGCACGAAGAACGGCGCATCGTTGACGATCGTGGCCGGGGTGAACCCCTTCTCGAGCGCGGCCGAGTAAATGAATGGCTTGAACGCCGAGCCCGGCTGCCGCTGCGCCTGCGTGACGTGGTTGAACTTGTTGCGATCGAAGTCGAACCCGCCGACGAGCGAGTAGACCGCGCCGTCGCTTGGGCGCAGCGAGATGAACGCCGCCTCCGCCTGCGGTATCTGGGTGATCTCCCAGCGTCCCTTCGCGTCGCGCGCGAGCCGGATGACGGCTCCGGGACGAATGCGCGTCGTCGCGGGCGCCTTGTCGCCGAGCGAACGCGCGGCAAACTTGAGTCCGTCGCCGGCGACTTCGACGGCTTCGCCGTCGGCGAGCACCGCCTTCACGACCGCCGCTGTCGCCTCGGTCACGACCGCGGGCGTCAGCCCATCCGACTCGACGGCATCCTGGAACAGCGATTCGAGTACTGCCTCCCGCTCGGTCGCGTCGTGCGGGAGGTTCGCGTACGCCTCCGGTCCGCGGTAGCCGTGCCGATGGTCGTAGTCGAAGACGCCTCGCCGCACTGCAGCATAAGCGGATTCCTGGTCGGCGCGCCGGATGGTCGTCTCGACGGTGAGTCCCTTCGTATAGGCATCCTCGCCATAGGCTTCGAAGACGATCTGGCGCGCCATCTCGGCGACGAACTCGGCATGGACGGCGATTGCTTCGCGGAATCCCTGGCGTACGACCAGCGGAGCCACCTGCGCCTCCCGGTACTCGTCGTCGGTTATGTATTTCAGATCGAGCATTCGGCGCAGGACGTACAACTGCCGGGTCTTCGCACGTTTCGGATTGCTGATCGGGTTGTACGCCGACGGCGCCTTCGGCAGCCCCGCGAGCATCGCCGCCTCCGCCGGGGTGACGTCCTTCAGCGCCTTGCCGAAATAGATTTGCGACGCTGCGGCGAACCCGTAGGCGCGCTGCCCCAGGAAGATCTGGTTGACATAGAGCTGGAGGATCTCGTCCTTGCTCAGGTTGTCCTCGATCTTCCAGGCGAGCATCACCTCCCGGAGCTTGCGGGTGATGGTCTTCTCGCGGGTCAGGAAGAAGTTGCGGGCGACCTGCATGGTGATGGTCCCCGCTCCCTGCTGCGTCCCGGACGCCAGGTTGGACGCTGCAGCGCGCAGCACGCTCAGGTAGTCGACCCCCCCGTGCGAATAGAAGCGCTCGTCCTCGGCTGCGAGGATCGCCTGCTTCATTACGTCCGGAACTTCCGATATGTTGACTACAGCTCGGCGCTCCTCGCCGAACTCGCCGAGCAGGTCACCTTCCGCCGAAACGATCCGAAGCGGGATCTTCGGCCGGTAGTCGGTCAGCGTTTCGAGCGAGGGGAGGGTCGGGTAGAGAAGCGCCAGGACGAAGGCGCCGAGCAGGGCGCCGACGGTGGCGAGACCCAGCACCACCGACCCGATGTAGAGGAGCCAGCGCCTTAGCATAATGGAATATAACTTGCCCGGTAGGCGGGGTGAAGCGTCGATTATAGACGCGCTTACAACAACCGATTCCAAAAAGGGAAAACAAATTGACATCCTTCATACTTGCTGCCAATCTTTAATGTAGATTATCAGCATTGCGTCGAAGGTCGCCATGCCCGCAGAACGACTTAATTCCCTTCTCGAACCCTTCAAGACGAAGTACCCGTCGCTGATCGGGATCGACCTGAGCTCCACGGCGCTCAAGCTCGTCGAGCTGTCCGAATCGGGGAAGGGTACGTACCGCCTCGAGCGCTACGCGATCGAGCCGCTGGTCCGTGACGTCGTCGTCGACGGCAACATCGCCAACCTAGACCTGGTGAGCGATGCCCTGAAGCGCGCGCACAAGCGGCTGGGCACCCGCAACCGCAACGCCGCCCTCGCCCTCCCGTCGGCGATGGTGATCACCAAGAAGATCATCGTCCCGGCCGGCCAGAAGGAGGAGGACCTCGAGCTGCTGGTCGAGGCGGAAGCGAACCAATACATCCCCTTCGCGCTGGACGAGGTCAATCTCGACTTCCAGACCCTGGGGCCGGCGCCGAACAATCCCGACGAGTCCGAGGTGCTGATCGCCGCCTCGCGCAAGGAGAAGGTGGAGGACCGGGTCGCCGTCGCGGAAGCGGCCGGCCTGAAGCCGCGCGTGATGGACGTCGAGTCCTATGCGATGCAGCAGGCATTCGAGCTGATCTCTCCGACCCTTCCCGCGAGCGGCCGCGACCAGAACATCGCTCTCGTCGACATCGGCGCCCACGTCACGCATTTTTACGTGCTGCGCAACGGGCAGTTCCTGTTCTCCCGCGACCAGGCGTTCGGCGGCAATCAGCTCACCCACGATATCCAGCGGGCATTCAACCTCACCCCTGACGAGGCGGAATCGGCGAA
>DASSGI010000121.1:0-8239 GCA_035857655.1 Casimicrobiaceae bacterium
GATCCCCGACGTTCTCGAGGATCCGCACTACGCGGTCAAGGACTTGGCGCTCACGGCCGGATTTCGCAGCGTTCTTTGCGTTCCGCTGCTTCGCGACGGGAGTCCGATTGGCGCCATCACCGTCGGCCGGCCGCAGCCGGGCCCGTTCAGCGACAGCCAAATCGCGCTGCTGCAGACGTTCGCCGATCAGGCGGTCATCGCGATCGAGAACGTCAGGCTGTTCATGGAATTGCAGACGCGCACCACCGAGCTCACGCAGTCGGTAAGCGAGCTCAGAGCCCTCGGCGAGGTCGGCCAGGCGGTAAGCTCGACGCTCGACCTTGAGACCGTACTGTCGACGATCGTCTCGCGCGCAACGCAGCTCGCGGGCGTGGACGGCGGCGCGATCTACGAGTACGCGGAAGAGCTCGAAGAGTTTTACCTGCGCACGGTCGACCGTCTGCCGCCCGAGCTCGGAGCGGCGCTCCGGTCGCGGCCGATCGGCAAGGGCGACGGCGCGGTGGGGCGCCTTGCGGTCGTCGGCGAGCCAGTCGAGATCCGCGACATCGCCGATGAGAAGATCTACCAGAGCAGCGTGCGCAAAATCCTGATGAAGCTCGGGTACCGCTCGCTGCTCGCAGTGCCGCTCTTGCGCGAGGACCACTTGCTCGGCGGGCTCGTCGTGAACCGCAGGAGCGCCGGCGCCTTCTCGCCGCAGGTGATCGACCTTCTCAAGACCTTCGCCGCGCAGTCGGCTCTCGCCATCCAGAACGCGCGCCTCTTCCGCGAGATCGAGGAGAAGAGTCGCCAGCTGGAGACGGCGAGCCGCCACAAGAGCGAGTTCCTCGCCAATATGTCGCACGAGCTGCGTACGCCGCTCAACGCGATCATCGGCTTCTCCGAAGTGCTCTACGAGCGGATGTTCGGCGAGGTGAACGAAAAGCAGGCCGAGTATCTCGCGGACATCCTCGATTCGGGCCGACATCTGCTGTCGCTCATCAACGATATCCTCGATCTCTCGAAGATCGAGGCGGGCCGCATGGAGCTCGAACCGACGGAATTCAGCCTGCCGACCGCGATCGACAACACGCTGACGCTGGTGCGCGAGCGCGCACACCGCCGCGCGATCGAGCTCGAGCGCACGATCGACGACGGCGTCGATAAGGTCTGCGCCGACGAGCGCAAGGTGAAACAGGTCATCCTGAATCTCCTGTCGAACGCGCTCAAATTCACGCCGGAAGGAGGACGCGTGGCGATTCGAGCGCGCACGTGCGACGGGTGGACGGAAGTTTCGGTCAGCGATAGCGGAGTCGGCATCGCGCCCGAGGACCAAGAGAAGGTGTTCGAGGAGTTCCGCCAGGTCGGCAGCTCGGAGAAAAAGGTCGAGGGCACCGGACTCGGCCTCGCGATCTCGCGCAAGTTCATCGAGCTGCACGGCGGCAGGATCTGGGTGACCAGTAAGCTCGGCGCCGGCTCGACGTTCGCGTTCACGGTGCCGTCGAAACGCGCAGACGAAGCGCCCGCCTGAACGAATTTCGCTCGAACTCGGAAAGTAAGTGGGCTGCCCGCGCGACGCCGATCTGCGCGTGCGCGCGCGGAGGTCGCGATTGCAGCTACGGCGCGCGACTGCGTTCGATCGTCACGCCGATCTCGCGCACACCTGCGATCGGCGCGATCTTCGCCACGCGCAGCTTGACCCAGGGCACGCCGAATTCGCCGATCAGCAGGTCGGCGATCGCCTGGGCGAAGCGCTCCATCAGCTTGTGCGGATGATCGGCGGCAAAAACCTGCAGGCGCTTCACGACGGCCGCATAATCGAGCGCGTCCGCGAAGTCGCCGGACGCAAACACTGCATCGGACGGCAGGCCGATCTCGACGTCGAGGCGAATCGTCTGCGGAAGCTCGGCTTCCCAGTCGTAGACGCCGATCCGCGTTTCGACGCGCAGGTCGTGAATGAAGATCGAATTCAAGGCGGTTTGCTAGAATCTCTCGCGTGCGCGATGGGAGCGCCAGCAGCGCATCCGCCGCGATTCCACTCCGTTCACCATTCTAACCGACGCTCCGCCGCATGCTCGCATCACTGGCATTCGTCGTCGTCGCGTACCTGCTGGGGTCGATATCGTTCGCGGTCGTGGCGAGCCGGATGTTCGGCCTTCCCGATCCGCATAGTTACGGCTCGCGCAATCCGGGCGCGACCAACGTGCTGCGCACCGGAAACAGGAAAGCGGCGGTGTTGACGCTCGCCGGCGACGGCGCGAAAGGCTGGCTCGCTGTGTTCCTCGCGCAGACGCTGGGACCGATCTGCGGCGTCGCCGACTGGACAGTTCCGGCGGTTGCGCTCGCGGTGTTTCTCGGCCACCTGTTTCCGGTTTTCCATCGCTTCGCCGGAGGCAAGGGTGTTGCCACTGCGGCAGGCATCGTGTTTGCGCTGCACTGGCCGCTCGGCGTCGCGCTCGGAGCGCTCTGGCTCGTGATGGCGTTCGGTTTCAAGATCAGCTCGCTTGCCGCGTTGACGACGGCGGCGCTGCTGCCGCCGGGCGCGTTCTACGTGTTCGGGAACTCACCGCTCGCGTGGGCAACCGTGGCGATCGCCGTCCTGCTCTTCTGGCGCCACCGCACGAACATTCGCCAGCTGCTCTCCGGTCGCGAGACGACGATCGGACGTTAGCGAGAACGCACGGGACGTCAGACGGGCGGGAGCGACGCCAGGTCCCAGCGCGGCCGCACCGAGAATGCGTACACGTCGGGTTGCGTGCTACCAAGGCGCAGTGCGCCCACCAGCGCGATCATCGCGCCGTTGTCGGTACAAAACTCGAGATCGGGAAAGTAGACGTCGCCGCCGCGCGTGGCGAGCGCCGCTCGCACGCGATCGCGCAGTTCGCGATTCGCTCCGACGCCGCCGGCAACGACGAGCCTCGAGTGGCCGGCCGAGTCGAGGGCGCCAAGGGATTTCGCGACGAGGACGTCGACGACGGCGTGCTGGAACTCGCGCGCGATGTCGGCGCGGCGGCGCTCGTCCAGCGCACCCGCCGCGCGCTCCCGGCGAACGAGCGTCAACACCGCCGTCTTCAGTCCGCTGAAGCTCATGTCGAGGTCGCCGCTGTCGAGCATCGGACGCGGCAACGAAACGACGCCGTCGCGTCCGGACTCGGCGAGCTTCGCCAATGCGGGACCGCCGGGATAGCCGAGGCCGAGAAGCTTCGCCGTCTTGTCGAACGCTTCACCGGCAGCGTCGTCCTTCGTGTCGCCGAGAAGCCGATAGCGCCCGACCCCCGCGACTTCGAAGATCTGACTGTGGCCTCCCGAGACGAGGAGCGCGACGAAGGGAAACGCGGGCTTCGGATCGGCGAGCAGCGGCGATAGAAGGTGACCTTCGAGATGATGGACACCGATCACGGGCTTGCCGAGCGCATAGCCGAGCGCGCTCGCGACACTCGCGCCGACGAGCAGCGCTCCGGCGAGCCCGGGTCCCTGCGTGTAAGCGATCCCGTCGAGGTCGGCAAGCGCGGCGCTCGATTCCGCGAGCACGCGCTGCGCGAGCGGGACCACGCGCCTGACGTGATCTCGCGACGCGAGCTCGGGAACGACGCCGCCGTAGATCCCGTGCATCTCGACCTGCGAGTGCAGCGCATGCGCGAGCAGCCCGCGCTCGCTGTCGTAGAGCGCGAGGCCGGTTTCGTCGCACGAGGTTTCGATGCCGAGGACGAGCACGTGAGCAGTCTGTTTGCGCGGTTATTCGGGGGCTGTTATACTAGTCGATTGTTGCCATAGCCCAGGTACCCGTTTCCATGACCAGTGTTCGCGTCCGCGATAACGAGCCGTTCGAAGTGGCGCTCCGCCGCTTCAAGCGCACGATCGAGAAGACCGGCCTTCTGACTGAGCTCCGCGCCCGCGAGTTCTACGAAAAGCCGACCGCCGAGCGCAAGCGCAAGCTCGCCGCCGCGGTGAAGCGCCACTACAAGCGACTGCGCAGCCAGCAGCTGCCGCCGAAGCTCTTCTAGCCGGCGATCGAATAGCGGCAACAAAGAACACGGGGGCGAAGCGATTCGCCCCTTTTCGTTTGGTATCGGGGGTCACGATGTCGCTCAAGGCGAAAATCACCGAAGACATGAAGTCGGCGATGCGTGCCAAGGAAACGGCGCGGCTTTCGACGATCCGCATGCTGCTCGCCGCGATCAAGCAGCGGGAGGTCGACGAGCGGATCGAGCTCACCGACGCCGACGTGCTGTCGATCATCGACAAGATGATCAAGCAACGGCGCGACTCGATTGCCCAGTTCGAAGCCGGAAAGCGCGAGGATCTCGCCGCGGCCGAGCGTGCCGAGGTCGACGTGCTGGGCGCGTACCTGCCCAAGCAGATGAGCGAAGCCGAGATCGACGCGGCGGTCGCCGAAGCGATCGCCGCGACGGGCGCAGCCGGCCCCGCCGGAATCGGCAAGGTGATGGCCGTCGTCAAGCCGAAGCTCGCCGGCCGGGCCGACATGGCAGTCGTCGCGAGTCGAATCAAGGCCAAGCTCGCGGGCTGACACCCCTCCCGCCGCGTGACGCGGCGAGTGGCGGATCTGCCCCTTCCGCCTATAATGATCGAGTTCCCTGCCGTGTGACGCGTCCGGGAGGCCCGTCGCACCGGCTTCCCGGGCGCGGTTTTCCGTCGGGACCAGCGTTTGGATCCCAGCACTTGGGGATGGGGTCCTTAGTTCATGATTCCAAACGATTTCATCCAGACGCTGCTGTCCCGGGTCGACATCGTCGACGTCATCGATCGTTACGTTCCGCTCAAGAAGACAGGCGCCAACTTCAGCGCCTGTTGCCCATTCCACAGCGAAAAGACGCCCTCTTTCACTGTGAGCCCCGCGAAGCAGTTCTACCATTGCTTCGGCTGCGGCGCCCACGGCACGGCCATCGGCTTTCTGATCGAATACGGCGGGAAGAGCTTTCCCGACGCGGTCGAGGAGCTTGCGCGCGACGCGGGGCTGACCGTTCCCCGGATCGAACGGCCGGGGGAATCCGAGCGACGCGAGCAGGCCGACGACCTAACCGCGATCACGCTCGCCGCAGCGAAGTTCTATCGCGCGCAGCTCAAGGAGTCGCCGCGCGCGATCGACTATCTGAAACAGCGCGGCCTCACAGGGGCGATCGCCGCGCACTTCGGCATCGGCTATGCACCCGACGCGTGGCAACCGCTCGCGGCGGCGTTCGAGCGCTACGACGAGGTCGCGCTCGAGACCGCCGGCCTGGTGATCGCCGGAGAAGGCGGCAAGCGCTACGACCGCTTCCGCGACCGGATCATCTTCCCGATCCACGATGCCCGCGGCCAGGTGATCGGATTCGGCGGCCGCGTTCTCGGTGACGGCGAGCCCAAGTACCTGAATTCCCCGGAAACGCCGCTCTTTTCGAAGGGCCGCGAGCTCTACGGTCTGTTCCTCGCGCGCGCCGCGATCCGGGAAGCGGGCACGGTCGTCGTCGTCGAGGGCTACATGGACGTGGTCGCGCTCGCGCAGCACGGCGTTCAATACGCGGTCGCGACGCTGGGCACGTCGACGACGCCGACGCACGTTCAGAAGCTCTTCCGGCAGAGCGATCGCGTCGTGTTCTGCTTCGACGGCGATCCGGCCGGACGCAAAGCGGCATGGCGCGCACTCGAAAACGCGCTGCCGGTGCTCGCGGACGGCAAGAACGCAGCATTCCTGTTCCTCCCGGACGGCGAGGATCCCGACGACTTCGTCCGCAAACGTGGCAAGGCGGCGTTCGAGGCGCTCCTCGACCGTGCGCTGCCCGCGTCGGAATTTCTGCTGGCCGAGCTCACCGCGCAACACCCGCCGACGTCGGTCGAAGGGCGGGCGGCGCTCGTCAATGCAGCTCGGCCCTACTTCGCGCAGATCACGGCACCCGTCCTCGCAGCGCTGCTGCGTCGGCAGCTCGCACTCGTCAGCGGCCTGCCGGAGACCGAACTGCGCCCTCTGCTCCGCCAGGGCGGCGAACAGGCAAGCCGCAGTGCGGAGTCGACGCGGAACGACGCGACAACCTGGCGGCGCGACTCTCGGCCGGCGAAGCCGCACGAGCGTCGGCCGCCGTCGCTCGTCCGTGAACTGATCCAGGCACTGCTGCTCCAACCTGCATTGGCTCGCTCGCAGCCCGTCCCTCAGCCGGCGGACGGAGCGCCCGAGGGAAACGCGTTGGCGGCGCTGGTGGCTTATTGCCTCGATTGCGAGCACTCACTGACAACCGCCGCTGTCATGCAACATTTTGCCGATTCGGCGCATGACGCGATTTTCGCCGCCGCTCTTGCGGCAGCGGACGACCATGAAATCACGGTCGAGCTTGCGGCGGAGCGTCTGGCCGCAGGCGTAGCACGCTATTGGCAGCAGGCGCGGCGAGCGGGGCTGGCGGGGAGCGAGCACGGGGAATCGCCGGCCTCGCCGGAGGAGGCAGAGCGACTGCGGCAGCTCGAAATCGTTCGCCGCGGGGCGCCCGGTGCGGAGCCGAGCATTACGAGGCGATCGTGATGCTCTCGTACGCCGAAGTCACCGAAGCGCAATTTTTCCGGCACAGCCGGGTAACAGGATGATATAATTTGAGGTTTTCCCGATCGCCCCCACTTCTTAGCCGTTCGGACCCGATTTTTTAGGATGATCATGGCCAAAAAGCCCGCGAAGCCCGCCCGCAAGTCGCCCGCGAAGCCCCATTCCCGGAAGCCTGCGGCGAAGAAGTCGGCCGGGGCGAACGCGAGGGGGCTCGCGTCGCGCAAGGCGGCCGCGAACCGGAACGGTAAGCCGGTGCGCAAGAAAGCGCCGCACGGAGCAGCTCGTTCAGCCGCCAAGCCCAAGTCGGGGAAGCCGCTCGCAAAGAAGAAGGTTGCGCTCAAGCACCCCGAAAGCAAGCTGAAGGGCGGCAAGCCAGCGCCGAACGCCAAAGTTGCGGTAAAGCCGCTGAAGGTCGTCGGCAAGCCGGTGCCGCAGCCGATCGTCGCAGCCGTGAAGCCGGTCAAGGGCATGCCGGGCAAGCCGGTTGTCGCCGGCGCGCCGGGGCACAAGCCCACCGCAGGCGAGATCGCCGCGAAGATCGCGGGCAAGCGCGCCGAGGACGCGGCCAGCAGGAAGGGACGTAACGGCCGTCACGCCGAAATCGCGCCGCGCGTGCTGACGCCCGCCGACGTCGAGGCGCGCAAGCGCCGCCTGAAGACTCTGATCGTGCTCGGGAAGGAGCGCGGGTTCCTGACCTTCGCCGAGATCAACGACCATCTGCCCGACGACGTGCTCGATGCCGAGCAGATCGAAGGCATCGTCAACATGATCGGCGACATGGGCATCCAGGTGTACGACGAAGCGCCGGATGCCGAGTCGCTGCTGATGTCGGACGCGACGCCGACGACCCCCGCGGAAGATGTCGAAGAGGCCGCCGAGGCCGCGGTCTCCACGCTCGATTCGGAATTCGGGCGCACGACCGACCCGGTGCGGATGTACATGCGCGAAATGGGCTCGGTCGAGCTCCTCACCCGCGAAGGCGAGATCGAGATCGCCAAGCGGATCGAGGAAGGCCTGAAGCACATGATCATGGCGATCTCGGCCTGCCCGATGACGGTCGCGCAGATCCTCGACCTCGCCGCGAGGATCGAGAAGGACGAGCTCAAGATCGACGACCTCGTCGACGGCCTGATGGACTTCAACGAGGCGCTCGACACGTTCGAGGACGTCGACGACGACGTCGAAGCGAGCGAGGACGAAGGCGACGCCGGGGCGATCGCTGCCGAGAACCTCGAGCGGCTGAAGGTTGCCGCGCTCGCGCGCTTCGCGACGATCCGCCGCCATTTCGCGCGGATGCTCGTCGTGCTGACGAAGGACGGCCACAAGGCGCCCAAGTACCTCGAGCTGCAGAAGAAGGTGCAGGCGGAGCTCATGCAGATCCGCTTCTCCGCGCGCCAGGTCGAGAAGCTCTGCGACAGCGTGCGCAGCGAAGTCGACAACATCCGCCAGATCGAGCGCAAGATCCAGGACCTCGTCGTCAACAAAGGCGGCATGCCGCGTCCGGACTTCATCAAGAAGTTCCCGGAGAAGGAGACGAGCCTCCGCTGGATCGACGTCGAGGTGTCGGCGCATCATCCGTACAGCGAGTCGCTCGCCAAGTACCGGCAGGCGATCGTCGAGCAGCAGCAGAGGCTGCTCAACCTGCAAGGCCGCGTGATGATCCCCTTGAAGGACCTGAAGGAGATCAACAAGCAGATGTCGACGGGCGAGGCGAAGGCGCGCAAGGCGAAGCGCGAG
>DASSGI010000122.1:0-3111 GCA_035857655.1 Casimicrobiaceae bacterium
GCTCGTACTCAACCCGAACACGACCGCCGCGATGACCCGGTCGATCGCGGCTGCCGCGCGTGCCGTCGCGCAACCTTCCACCACGATCGTCGCGCGCAACCCGGAGGCCGGGCCCGCAAGCATCGAGGGTCCGGATGACCAGGCGCTTTGCACGCCGCACGTGCTCGACGAGGTTGCGAAAGGAGAGCGCGAGGGCTGCGATGCCACGGTGATCGCCTGCTTCGACGACCCAGCCGTCGAGGCGGCTCGCTGCCTCGTCAGCGGCCCGGTCATCGGAATCGCCGAAGCAGCGATGCGTTCGGCCGCGATGATCGCGTCGCGCTTCGCCGTTGTCACGACGGTCGCTCCGGCAGTGCCCGGCATCGAGGAGCTCGTTACTCGCTACGGCGCGGCGCGCAATTGTGTCGCCGTCCGTGCGGCCGGTGTGCCGGTGCTCGCGCTCGAGCGTCCATCGGCGGCGACGTACCGGCGGATTCGCAACAGCGCCGCCGAGATGCTGCGCGCCGAGCGCGCCGACGCGATCATTCTCGGGTGTGCCGGAATGGCGGCGCTCGCACCACGGCTTGCGCGTGAGCTCGGCGTGCCGGTGATCGAAGGCGTCGCTGCCGCCGTCAAGCTCGCGGAAGGCCTGGTAGCGCTCGGCCTCGCGACGAGCAAGCGCGGCAGCTATGCGAACCCCGCTGTCAAACGCGGACCCGGTGCGGCGCGCGCGAGGCAGCGCACGAAGTCGCTGCGGGTCGCGTGACAGAGCTCTGTCATTCGAAGCCTTCCTCATCCCAAGCTCCTGGAGAACACCGTGACCGCGCAACGTACTGTCGACCTGATGATCACCGACGGAACGGTGATCACTGTAGACGATCGGCGTCGCGTGATCGAGCACGGCACTGTGGCGATCGACGCTGATCGGATCGTCGACGTCGGCCCGAGCTCGGAGCTCGTTGCTCGTTATTCGGCGCGCAAGACGATCGACGCTCGGCGCAAGGCCGTCCTGCCCGGACTGATCGATTGCCACGCGCACGCCGGCCATGGGCTCCTCAAGACGATGGGCGCCGGCGACGCCGACGCATGGACCGACGCATGCCGCGTCATCTACACGACCGGATCCGACGAGGACTTCTGGTACGCGGAAGCGCGGCTTGCCGCGCTCGAGCGGCTCAAATCCGGCACCACGACGGGCGTGTGCCTCTTCGGCGGCGGCGACACGATCATGCGCGTCGACGATCCTCGCTATGCAGCGCGCCATTGCGCGGCAATCACCGAGGCGGGGACGCGCTCGTTCCTCGCGATCGGTCCATCGCGTCCGCCGGCGCCGCGGCTCTACCGCTCGTGGCGCGGAAACGCGCACGAGGATCGCGAAGTCTCGTTCGAGCAGATGTTCGAGACGTGCGACGAGATCATCCGGACGCAGCACGGCGGCGCCGACGGTCGCGTCCATATCTCCGTGACGCTGCCTGTTTTCCTGCCGCAGCACGACGCGGAACACAAGCAGCACGAGAAGACGTTTCGCGACCAGGCGCAGCAATACGGCGATCTCGCGCGTACGCGCGGCCTCGCGTTCACGCAGGACGGACACCGCACGGGCACGATCGAGCTCGCGGAAGAGATGGGGCTGCTCGGAAAGAATGCGTTCATGTCGCACTCGATCGACCTCGCGCCGGGCGACATCGACGCCTGCGTTCGCACCGGGACGAAGATCGTCCACAATCCGAGCGCCATCATGTCGATTCGCGGCCGCTGCCCGGTCCCCGAGCTGATCGACGCCGGGGTCACGGTTGCTCTGGGCTCCGACGGCATCGCGCCGGACCGGAGCTACGACATGTTCCGGCACATGTTCCAGTGCATGCACTACCACCGGCGCCACTTTCGTGATGCCGGCGTGCTCCCGCACGGCAAGGTCCTCGAGATGGTGACGATCGACGCGGCGCGAGCGCTCGGCCTAGAGCGCGAGATCGGGTCGCTCGAAGCCGGCAAGAAGGCCGACGTCATCCTCGTCGACCTCTTCAAGCCGCACCTCGTGCCGCTCAACATGCCCGTGTATCGGGTCACCTGCTTTGCCAACGGCGCCGACGTCGCTACGACGATCGTCGACGGCAAGGTGCTGATGGAGGACCGGAACGTCCATTCGCTCGACGAAGTCGACGTGATGGAGCAGGCGCAAATCGCCACCGACCGGATGCTCGAGCGCACCGGACTCGAGCGGCTCCTCGAGGCGCCGCCGACGCTGTGGAACGCAGCGCACTACTGATGCCCGCGTCGATCGCGCGGCTGGCCGGACAGCACAAGAGCTTTCCGTGCGCACGCGTCTGAAAGCCGAATACGTCGTTGGCTTCAACGGCGCGTCGCACGAGCTGTGGCGCGACGGCGAGGTCGTCTTTTCCGGCGAAACGATCGACTTCGTCGGTCGGGAGTTTCCAGGCCCGGTCGACCGGACGATCGATTACGGACGCGCGGTGATCAGCCCCGGGCTCATCGACCTGGACGCGCTCGGGGACCTCGATTCCGGCGTCCTGACGTTCGACAACGGCGACAAGCTCAGGATGGGACGGCTGTGGTCGGAGGATTATCTGCGCGAAGGCCCGCGCGAGACCTACACCGACGACGAAGAGCGCTTCAAATACCGCTATGCGCTGGCGCAGCTCGTGCGCAACGGCATCACGACCGCGCTGCCGATCACCTCGATGTACTACCGCAAGTGGGCGGAACGCTACGACGAATTTGCCGCGGTTGCCGGGATCGCGATGGAGCTCGGGATTCGCGTCTACATCGGGCCCTGCTACATGAGCGGTATCAGCTACGTCCGTCGCGACGGGACGCTCGACCGTTTCTGGGACGACGCGAGGGGTTTGGAGGGGTTGGCGGATGCGATCCGATTCATCCGCGATTTCGATGGCGCCGGCGGCGGTCTCGTCCGCGGGCTGCTCGCTCCCGACCGGATCGAGACGTGCACGCCCGAGCTGCTCGAGCAGACCGCAGCCGCGAGCGCCGAGCTCGACGCGCCGGTCCGCCTGCATTGCTGCCAGTCGATCTACGAGTTCGAGACGGTTCGACAACTGCGGAATGCGACGCCGTTGGAGTGGCTCGAGCGGCTGGGCTTGCTGACCCCGCGGGCGA
>DASSGI010000123.1:0-2880 GCA_035857655.1 Casimicrobiaceae bacterium
ACCGCAGACGAGAGCATCGGGCGCGGCATCGACGACGTCGGCTGCGCGCCGCAGCATGAGCTCGGGTTGTCCCCAATCGATCGCCGGATGCGCGTCGTCGACGAACCCGACCAGAACCTTGCCCGCGCCCGCATGCAGTGCCGCGCGTCCCGCGAGCAGCGGTGCACCGGTCATTCCTTCCGCACCGCCGAGGATCCCGAGCGTGCCGAAAGTCCCCTTGTGCACGTTTCGCGTGCGTCGCGCGAGGACGGGGGGAAGCGTCGCGGCAAGCGTTTTCCAATCGAGACGATGTCCGTGCGCCGGCGTCGTCGCTTCGGGATCGAGGCCGAGCGCGTGAACGCTGAGCTCGCCGCAGAAATCGATCGCCTCGCCGGTCAGCAATCCCGGCTTGAGCGCGATGAACGTCGCGGTGGCGCGCGCGCGGATCGCAGCTCCCATCGCGACGCCGGTTTCGGCGTTGATGCCCGACGGAATGTCGAGCGCGAGAATCGGAACGCCCGACGCGTTCGCCCGCTCGACGAGCGCAGCATCGGCGGCAGCGAGCGGCCGCGCGAGACCGATCCCGAAGAGTCCGTCGACGACAAGCGAACCGTTGAATCGCTCCGGGTAGTCCGACACCGTGGCGCCGCCGGCGGCGACGAACGCACGATGCGCGGCGGCGGCGTCGGCCGGCAGCTTCGCCGCATCGCCGCGAAGAACGACGGCGACGTCGAAGAATGCGGCGCGCAAGATTCGCGCAACGACCAGCGCGTCGCCGCCGTTGTTGCCCGGTCCCGCGAGCACGAGGACCGAGCCGCCGCGCTCGCCCGCCATCCCCCGGGCGACCTCCGCCGCCGCCGCTCCTGCTCGCTCCATCAGCGGCAGACCCGCGGCAGTTGCCTCGATCTCGCGCAACTCGCCGACACGGTACACCGGGGCAAGCGCTGACGGATTCGCCATGCGGGGATTATAGGTGGCGGCGCGAGCGGCGAGGCCCGACTTGGCGCGAGTGCTGCACAGGCGGAGGCCGATTCGCGCTGCCCGCCACATGGACAAAGTCTCACTCTGACCGGTACACTACCGACCGCGTCAGGCGGGGCTCTTGGGGGGCCTGCCGCCGGTGTCGCACAACCCGATTTTCATTGCGGCCAACCGGCCCATCCACAGGAGAGTCCCGATGCGTTCGATCAACCAGGCTGGCTTCGCGCTCGTCGCCGCCGCCCTCGCATTTTCGGTCCAGGCGCAAGACCTCACCGGCACGCTGAAGAAGATCAAGGACACCGGCGCGATCACGCTCGGTTATCGCGAATCGTCGATCCCGTTCAGTTATCTCGACGACAAGCAGCAGCCGATCGGCTACGCGATGGACCTTTGCATGAAGGTCGTCGATGCGGTCAAGGCCGATCTCAAGATGCCGAACCTCAAGGTCAACCTGCAGCCGGTCACGTCGGGCAACCGGATTCCGCAGCTGCAGGCCGGCAACATCGACATGGAATGCGGCTCGACGACGAACAGCGTCGAACGCCAGAAGCAGGTCTCTTTCGGGCCCACCTACTTCGTGATCAACGTCACGGCGGCGGTGAAGAAGAATTCCGGAATCAAGCAGCTCGCCGACCTGAACGGCAAGACGATCTCGACGACATCAGGCACGACGTCGGTGCCGCTGCTCAAGAAATACGAAAAGACGAAGGCCGCCGACATCAAGGAGATCTACGGGAAGGACCACGCGGAGTCGTTCCTGCTGCTCACGCAGGACCGCACGTCGGCGTTCGTGATGGACGACATCCTGCTCGCAGGCCAGATCGCGAACAGCGGGAATCCGGGCGACTACATGATCATCCCCGAATCGCTGCGCCAGGAGCCCTACAGCATGATGATCCGCAAGGACGACCCGCAGTTCAAGGCGCTCGTCGACAAGACGGTGGGCGGCGTGATGAAGTCCGGCGAGATCGACAAAATCTACGCGAAGTGGTTCACGAGCCCGATCCCGCCGAAGAACGTCAGCATGAACTTCCCCGCGACGCCGGCAATCAAGGAAGCGTTCAAAAACCCGAACGACAAGGGCGTGGAGTAGCGGGCGCTGCCGACAACCGGAGAATTCGGCCGGACGGCTCCAGAGCGCGTCCGGCTTGCCGCGCGGGAGAAGCTCGCTACGCGGGAGGCGCAGCGGGGCGAGGGGGAGGTGACGAATGAAGTTCAACCTGGACTGGGGCATTTTCTTCCAGGAAATCCCCGGGGGCGGCGATCGCTATATCGACCTGCTGATTTCCGGGCTGTGGTGGACGCTCGGCGTCTCCGCAGCCTCGTGGGTGATCGCGATCGCCGTCGGCTCGGTGATCGGCACGATCCGCACGACGCAATCGCCGGGACTCGTCCGTGCGGGCAACGCGTGGGTCGAGCTCTTTCGCAACATCCCGCTGCTCGTCCAGATGTTCCTGTGGTATTTCGTCTTCCCTGAATTCATTCCGCCGCTCAAGGCGTGGATCGTCAAAGCCGACCCCGCGGATGCACAGTTCATCTCCGCGGTGATCTGCCTGGGACTCTTCACGTCTGCGCGCGTGGCCGAGCAGGTGCGCGCGGGAATCCAGTCGCTGCCGCGCGGCCAGCGCAACGCGGGGATGGCGCTCGGCCTCACGACACCGCAGGTTTACGGCTTCGTCCTGCTGCCGATGGCGTTCCGGATCGTGATCCCGCCGCTCACGAGCGAGACGATGAACCTCATCAAGAACTCGTCGATCGCGCTGACGATCGGCCTTGCCGAGCTCACGTTTCGTTCGCGCGAGATGGGCGAGTACACGTTCCACTTCTTCGAAGCGTTTTCCGCGGCCACGCTCGTCTACATCGTGATCGCGATGACGGCGAACCGCGTGATGGCAGTCGTCGAGCGCAGGGTCGCCGTTC
>DASSGI010000124.1:0-8001 GCA_035857655.1 Casimicrobiaceae bacterium
CTTGCCCATCAATGCTCGCCCCATCGCCAGCATCTGCCGTTCGCCGCCGGACAGAGTCCCGGCGAGTTGATCGTGGCGCTCCTCGAGCCGCGGGAAGCGCCGGTAGACTTCGTCGCGCGTCGCTCGCCAGCCGCGCTCGCCGCTGCGCGCGCGCTGAAAGCCGCCGAGCTCGAGGTTGTCGGCGACGCTCATCGCGGCGAAGAGCTCGCGCCGCTCGGGGACGAGGACGAGCCCGCGGGCGACTCTCTGCTCGACAGTGAGGCGCGTTGCCGGCGCGCCGAGATAGCTGAGGTCGCCCCGCGCAGGCAGCAATCCCATCAGCGCCGCGAGGAGCGTCGTCTTTCCGGCACCGTTCGGCCCGATCACCGAGACGATCGTGCCGGGCGCGACGACGAGCGACAGATCGTGCACGGCCTCCACCTTGCCGTACGCAACATGCAAATGACGGACCTCGAGGAGCGGCGTCGCCGACGTGCCGGTCATCCGGCAACCCCGCCGAGGTACGCTTCGAGGACGACCGGATCGCGCTGAATGTCGGCCGGCAGTCCTTCGGCGAGCTTCTCGCCGAAATCCATCACGACGAGCCGATCGGTCAATCCCATCACGAATTCCATGTCGTGCTCGACGAGAAGCACCGTCATGCCCTCGCGCTTCAGCTGCCGCAGCAGCGTTGCGAGGTCCTGCTTCTCGAGATAGCGGAGACCGGCGGCCGGTTCGTCGAGGAGCAGCAACACCGGATCGGCAGCGAGCGCCCGCGCGATCTCGACGATCCGTTGCTTGCCGAGCGGCAGGCTACCTGCCGCGTCGTGCACGTGCGCGCCGAGTCCCGCGCGTTCGATCGCGCGCGCGGCCTCTGCGCGCGTGCGCGCTTCCTCGTTGCGATCGAGCGCCAGCGCCGCCTCGACGACCCCCGAACGCCCGCGCAGATACGCGCCCAAGGCAACGTTGTCGAGCACGCTCATCCGCGGCACGAGCTTCACGTGCTGAAACGTGCGACCGATGCCGCGCCGCGCAATCTCGAACGGCGTGCAGCCGGCGATCGATTTGCCGCGGAAGACGATGTCGCCCGACGTGAGCGGGAGCGCGCCCGAAATCAGGTTGAACATCGTGCTCTTGCCCGCGCCGTTGGGTCCGATGAGCCCGAGGATCTCGCCGGGCGCGATCGCGAACGTCAAATCGCGAACGGCGACGAGACCTCCGAACTCCTTGCGCGCTGCACGGACGTCGAGCATAGAGTCGGTCGAAGGCTCGCGCGCGCGTGCGGGCAACGTATCTGCCGATGGAATCGGCGATGGGGCGCGCTGCGGGAGCACGTTCGCGATCCACGGCCACACGCCCTCCCTCGCCCGCTGCAGCAGCACGACCATCAGCACGCCGAACACGACGACCTCGAAATTCCCGCTCCGGCCGAGGAGCGAGGGCAGCGTGTCCTGCAGCACCTGCTTCGTCAGCGTGATGAGCGTTGCGCCGACGACCGCGCCCCACACGCTGCCGGCTCCGCCGACGACCGCCATGAACAGGTACTCGATTCCCTGACCCAGGCTGAATGGCGTCGGATTGACGAAGCGCTGCAGGTGCGCGTAGAGCCAACCCGAGACGCAGGCGAGGAGCGCCGCGTACACGAAGACGACGATCTTGAGGCGCGCCGCGTTGACGCCGAATGCCTCGGCCATCTCGAGGTGACCGCGCAGCGCGCGGATCGCGCGGCCGGGGCGCGAGTCGAGCAGGTTGGAGGTCGTCCACAACGCAGCGAGCGCGATGCTCCAGATCAGCAGATAGAAATAGCGCTCGTCGCGAAGCTCGATGCCGAACAGGTTGAGGGAAGGAATGCCGGTGATTCCGGTATGACCGCCGAGCAGCTCGAGATTCCCGAACAGGAAGAAGAGGCTCTGCCCCCACGCAATCGTCGCGAGGGGGAGGTAGTGCCCGCGCATGCGCAGCGTGATGAGCCCGAGGAACAGCGCCAGCGCGAGCGTCAGCGCGAGCGCGATCGTGAGATTCACCCAGGGCGACAACGCGAATTGCGTCGTGAGGATCGCCGTCGTGTACGCGCCGAGGCCGACGAATGCAGCCTGTCCGAACGACGTCTGCCCCGCTACGCCGGTGAGCAGCACGAGGCCGAGCGCCACGATGCTGTACAGGCCCACGTAGTTGCCGAGCGTCACCCAGAACTGCGGAGCGGCGAGCGGCACCGCCGCGAGCGCGATGACGAACGCGACGTAGCCAAGGCGAGAGATTGTGGATCCGAGGCTCACTCGCGGCCTCCACATCGCACTCTCCAGACGCGGAACATCGCGTTGTCGGCCGCCTCAATCGCTCGGCGACGCGCGGCCTCCGAGCCATCGGTGATGAAGGAAGCTTCGGCGCGTCGGCCGCCGCCATCGCTCGCGGACGCGCGCTGCGCGCCTGGCCTTCGGCCCGCTCGCTCAGGCGTGCTTCGCGCCTTGGCTCGCTGACGCTCGCCCGCCTCGCTCATTCGTCCTCCTCGTGATGACGCGTGGTGAGGCTCCGCCACAGCAGCACCGGGATGATCAGCGTGAACACGATCACTTCCTTGAACGCGCTCGCCCAGAACGACGCGAAGGATTCGAGCAGGCCGACCAGCACTGCGCCCGCGGCGGCGAGCGGGTAGCTCGCGAGGCCGCCGATGATCGCGCCGACGAAGCCCTTGAGGCTTATCAGGAAACCGGAGTCGTAATAGACCGTCGTGATCGGTCCGATCAGAATGCCGCAGAACGCGCACAACAGCGCAGCGAGCGCGAACGTGATTGCACCGGCGAGATCGGGAGGAATGCCCACGAGCCTCGCGCCGACGCGGTTGAGCGCCGTCGCGCGCAGCGCCTTGCCATAGAGCGTGCGGTTGAAGAAGAGATAGAGCACGGCGATCAGCACGACGCTCGACGCGACGACGAGCAGGCTCTGCACGCTGACGTTGATTCCGGCGACGTTGAACGAGTCGGATGAAAACGGCTGGGTTCGCGAGCCTTCGGCTCCGAAGTACCAGAGTCCGAGCCCGCTCAACGCGAGGTGCACGCCGACGGAGACGATCAGCAGCACGAGCACGCTCGCCTCCGCGAGCGGCTGGTAGGCGAGGCGGTAGAGCAGCGGCCCGAGCGCGGTGACCAGCGCGAGCGTGACGAGGATCTGCGCCCAGAACGCGAGGTCGGGTGTCGCAAGCCAGTGGCTCACGCCGGCGATGACAAGCGGGACGCCGAGCCAGAGCGCGAGCTGCCGCGGAATCCGGCGCGGCTGGCCGTTGCGCACGCACGCGACCGCTTCCATCAATCCGGCGATGACGGCAACGGCGACCAGCAAGCCGATCGTTCCCGGCGGCTTGCCCTGCTGCAACCCGGCGAGCGTCAGCGTTCCGTAGGCGAGGAATTCGCCGGATGGGATCCAGATCACGCGCGTCACCGCGAAGACCAGCACCAGCGCGAGCGCGAGCAATGCGTAGACGGCACCGTTCGTGATGCCGTCCTGCGTGAGCAGCGCGACGATCGTCGAGTCCATCGAGCGAGTATGGCGAACGTGCGCGGGCGCCGACGCCCGCGAAAAGCGTCCGGCGCCGGGTCTTAGACAGCCGCGGTCTTCGCAGCGCCCTCTGCGCCTACTTCACCAGCACCCATTTGCCGTTGTCGATCTTGATCATCGTCCGCGCGCGGTTGTCGAGGCCGTTGTGCTCGGTCGCCGTCATCGTGTAGACGCCGTGCGTGGCGACGAGCTCCTTCGTGTTCTCGAGCGCATCGCGCAGCGCGAGGCGGAACTCTTTCGTGCCCGGCTTCGCCTTCTTCAGCGCTTCGGGGATTGCTTTGGCGAGGAGCAGGTACGCGTCCCACGCGTGGCCGCCGAACGTCGAGCGCGAATCCTTGCCGTACTTCGCTTCGTACTTTGTGATGTATTCGGCAGCAGCCTTCTTGATCGGGTTCGAATCGGGGAGCTGCTCGTAGACGAGCATCGGGCCGATCGGCAGAAGCGTCCCGTTGCCGTCCTTGCCTACAACGCGCAGGAAATCGGGATTCGCGATCCCGTGCGTCTGGTAGATCTTGCCCTTGTAGCCGCGCGCGGCGAGCTCCTTCTGCGGCGTTGCGCCCGGCGTCCCCGCGGCGGCGATGAGGATTGCGTCGGGGTTCGCCGCGACGAGCTTCAGCACCTGCCCGGTGACCGACGAATCGGTGCGGTTGTATTTCTCCTCGGCGACGATCTTGATCCCGGCGGTTTGCGCCGAGCGCTTGATTTCGGCGAGCCAGCTGTCGCCGTAACCGTCGGCGAAGCCGATGAAGCCCATCGTCTTCACGCCGTTCTGCTTCATGCTCACTGCGATCGCGTCGGCCATCAGCGAATCGCTCTGCGGCGTCTTGAACACCCACTTCGTCTTCGGACTCGCATGGTCGACGATCCGCGATGACGCGGCCATCGAGATCATCGGCGTCTCGGCTTCGGCGACGACGTCGACCATCGCCAGCGAATTGGGCGTGATCGTCGAGCCGACGACCACGTCGACCTTGTTCTCCGAGATGAGCTTCTTCGTGTTGGTGACCGCCTTCGTCGTGTCGGAGCCGTCGTCGAGCACGATCCAGTTGACCTTCTCGCCGCCGATCGTCGTCGGCAGCAGCTCGAACGTGTTCTTCTCCGGGATGCCGAGCGACGCCGCGGGCCCGGTCGCAGACAGCGTGACTCCGACGTTGATGTCCGCGTATGCAGAAGCGGCGACTCCGGCCGTGGCCAATACGAGCGCTGCGCAAAGCGCGCTCAGCCGATTGCGATCGTGCATCGATTCCTCCTCCAGTTTCGACAAAATCCGCGCTCATTGTGCCGACGCTCGCTTCGTCGCGGCGCGGCGCGGGCGTTCGCTACTTCTTCACGGCGTCGCGTATCTCGCGGAGCAGCAGAACCTCTTCGGGCGGCGCCGCGAGGGGCGGCGGCGGGGTTTCGCGCTTCAACCGATTGATCTGCTTCACCATCAGAAAAATGACGAACGCGAGAATGATGAAGTTGAGCGTCACGGTGATGAAGTTGCCGTACGCGAACAGCGGCACGCCGGCCTTGGTGAGCGCTTCGTACGTCATCGGTCCGCTGTAGCCGGCGGGCGGGCTCGCGAGCATGATGAACCAATTCGAGAAATCGAGGCCGCCGAAGATCCGGCTCACGATCGGCATGATCAGGTCCTTCACCAGCGAATCGACGATCTTGCCGAATGCGGCGCCGATGATCACGCCGACGGCGAGATCGATCACGTTGCCCTTGACCGCGAATTCGCGGAACTCTCCCATCATCGACATTTCGGCCTCCTCGAAGGAGCGTCGCTGCGGCGACGAACCGACGTGTTCGCGTCAGATCGCCTGCTCGCCGCTCTCGCCGGTACGGATCCGCACGACCTGGTCGACTGCGGTCACGAAGATCTTGCCGTCGCCGATCTTGCCGGTGCGCGCCGCCTTGATGATCGCCTCGAGCGCGCGATCGACGTCGTTGTCGCCGATGATCAGCGTGACCTTGACCTTGGGCAGGAAATCGACGACGTATTCGGCGCCGCGATAGAGCTCCGTGTGGCCGCGCTGGCGGCCGAAGCCCTTGACTTCGGTGACGGTGAGCCCGGTCACGCCGATCTCCGAGAGCGCCTCGCGCACTTCGTCGAGCTTGAACGGCTTGATGACGGCTTCGATCTTCTTCATGGCGGCGGCACCCTGTAGGGAACGGGCGTTTGCGGGTCGCGACGTAGCTTACACCATGCCGGAGCGCGACGTGCTAGGCGCTCGAGCCGCGGTCGAGCGCCTCCCATTCGTTCCACGCCGACGTGATCGGATAGCGCCAATCGCGGCCGAAGCCGCGCGGGGTGATCCGGATGCCGACTGCCGCCTGCCGGCGCTTGTATTCGTTGATCTTGATGAGGCGCACGACCTGCCTCACGTGTGCCGGTGAGTAGCCCATTGCGACGATCTCCGCGGGACTCCGATCCTGCTCGACGTAAGCTTCGAGAATGCCGTCGAGCGCATCGTAGGGCGGCAGCGAATCCTGATCGACCTGGTCGGGCCGCAGCTCCGCGGACGGAGCGCGCGTGATGATGCGTTCGGGAATCACGCGGCCGAGCGCATTGCGATAGCGGCAGAGCCGGTATACGAGCGTCTTGTTGATGTCCTTCAGCACCGCGAAGCCGCCGGCCATGTCGCCATAGAGCGTCGCGTAACCGACGGCCATCTCGGACTTGTTGCCCGTCGTGAGCACGATCGATCCGAATTTGTTCGACAGCGCCATCAACAACGTGCCGCGGATCCGTGCCTGGACGTTCTCTTCGGCAGCATCCGGCGCCCTGCCATCGAACTCGGGGGCGAGCGCGGCGAGGTAGGGCTCGAACATCGGGCTGATCGGAATCTCGCTGTAGCGCACGCCGACGATGCCCGCCATTTCACGCGCGTCCTCGAGGCTGATCGAGCGCGTGTACGTCGAAGGCATCATCACGGCGTGCACGCGCTCGGGGCCGAGCGCGTCGACGGCGACCGCGAGCACGAGCGCCGAATCGACGCCGCCCGAAAGGCCGAGCAGCACACCCGGAAAGCGATTCTTCCCGACGTAGTCGTGGACGCCCATCACGAGCGCCTGGTAGACGTGGTATTCGAGTCGCGCGTCGAGCGAGCCGCGAACCGGCTTCGGAACGCCGTCGGCCAGCGCGACGAGCGACACCGCTTCGTGCCAGGCCGGCATCTGCTGGATGATCTGGCCGTTCGCGTCCATCACGAACGACGCACCGTCGAATACGAGCTCGTCCTGTCCGCCGACGCGATTGAGATAGAGGAAAGGAACCCCGGTCTCCGCTACCCTCGCCGTTATCTGCTCGACGCGCGCCGCCTGTTGCTGCGTGTGATACGGCGAGCCGTTGATGACGACGATCACGTGCGCGCCGGCCTCGTGCGCCTGCTTCGCGGGGCCGGGGAACCAGACGTCTTCACAAATGATCAGCCCGAGCTTCGTTCCGTCGAGATCGATCACGCACGGTGCACTGCCAGGCTCGAAATAGCGCTCCTCGTCGAACACCGTGTAGTTCGGAAGGTATTGCTTCCGATAGACCGCGGTGACGCGGCCGTCGCGAAGCACGGCGAGCGCGTTATGGCAGCGACCATTGTCGCGCTCGGGAAAGCCGACGATCACCGGCGTGCGCCGGACGCTCCCGGCGAGCGCCGCGAGCTCGGATGCGCACGCGTCGAGAAACGCCGGGCGGAGCACGAGGTCCTCGGGCGGATAGCCGCAGAGCGAGAGCTCCGGCGTGACGACGAGCCGCGCTCCGGCGCGCTCCGCCTCGCCTGCAGCCGCGAGGATGGCGCGGGCATTTCCGGGAAGGTCGCCGAGTACCTGATTGAGTTGCGCGAGCGCGATGTGCATGGCGGTGAGCCGTCCGCTGCGAAAAGCTTAGCATGCGGGCTAAAATTGAACTCTTTCGATGGATACGCTCGAATCGGAGGACCCGGACAACGCCGGAATTCATTCGCTCGCCGTGCGCGACGACGTGCCGATCGAGGCAATCGACGCGCAGGCGTGGAATGCGATCGCCGGGGGGACACCGCTCCTCTCCCACGCGTTTCTCACCGCGCTGCATGGAACGCGTTGCGCGTCGCCTGCGACCGGCTGGACGCCGCGCTACCTCACCGCGTGGCGCGGAAGCGAGCTCGTTGGCGCGATGCCGCTTTACGCGAAGGCGCACTCGTACGGCGAATACGTCTTTGACTGGGGATGGGCGGATGCCTACAGGCGCTACGGCCAGCGCTACTACCCGAAGCTCGTCGCCGCGGTCCCGTTCACGCCGGCGCCGGGTCCGCGTCTCCTTGCCTCCGAGAACCGGACTCGCCATGCGCTGCTCGAAGCCGCGCTCGGACTTCTCGCACCGTCGCGATTCAGCGGGCGATCGGGCTACTCGTCATTGCATGTGCTCTTTCCGACTGCCGGCGAAATCGCGATCTGCGAGAAAGCCGGCATGCTCGTCCGCCACGGCGTGCAGTTCCGCTGGAAGAACGC
>DASSGI010000125.1:0-8925 GCA_035857655.1 Casimicrobiaceae bacterium
GAAATGAGCCCCGAACATCTCGCGCTCCTCACGGCGAAAGGCGTCAGCAAGCGCTTCGGCGGCGTGCACGCGCTCGCGGACGTCGACTTCACGATCAATCACGGCGAGATCTACGGGCTGATCGGGCCGAACGGCGCCGGCAAGACGAGCCTCTTCAATGTGCTCACCGGAATTTATACGCCGGACGGCGGCGTGTTCACATTCGATGGGCTTCCGCTCGCCGGCCTCAAGCCCAACGACGTCGCCGCGCGCGGCATCGCCCGCACGTTCCAGAACATACGGCTGTTCGCCAATCTGTCGGCGCTCGAGAACGTGATGATCGG
The DNA here is from genome assembly GCA_035857655.1 of Casimicrobiaceae bacterium. Classification (GTDB taxonomy): domain Bacteria; phylum Pseudomonadota; class Gammaproteobacteria; order Burkholderiales; family Casimicrobiaceae; genus CAIWHR01. Next base: position 324 of record DASSGI010000125.1, read on the forward strand.
GCGTCATGTGCGGACCCACGCCAACGTGTTCGGCGCGATCTTGCGCGACGGCAAGACGCTCGCCGAGGAAGCGGCAATCGAGAAGCGCGCGCACGAGCTGCTCGAATACGTGGGCGTCGCGAAGAGGGCGAACACGCTCGCGAAGCACCTCGCGTACGGCGACCAGCGGCGCCTCGAGATCGCGCGCGCGCTCGCGACGGAGCCCAAGCTGCTCGCGCTCGACGAGCCTGCGGCGGGGATGAACGCAACGGAGACGGCGTCGCTCAAGAAGCTGCTCTCCGACATCCGCAGGGACGGCATAACGATCCTGCTGATCGAGCACGACATGAAGCTCGTGATGAGCGTCTGCGATCGCGTGCTCGTCCTCGACTACGGCAAGAAGATCGCCGAAGGGACCGCGACCGAAGTTCAGAAGGATTCGAAGGTGATCGCAGCGTATCTGGGCGGCGAGGTCTCTCTGAATCTGAAGGGCGCATGAGCGAGGCGGGCGAGCGTCAGCGAGCCAAGGCGCGGAGCGCGCGTCGCCGAGCGATTGCGCGCGCCCGACGCGCAATCGCGACACGGCACAAACATGTCAGGGAGGGCGCCTAATGGCAGCCTCGCATCCGAACGCGCTCCTCGATCTCGCGAAAGTCGAGATCGCGTACGGAGGCATCCAAGCCGTCAAGGGAATCGACCTCCACGTCGAGAAGGGCGAGCTCGTGTGCCTGATCGGCGCGAACGGCGCGGGCAAGACGACGACCCTCAAGGGAATCACGGGTCTGCAGCCGGTGAAGTCGGGTACGATCCGCTACGACGGTGAAAACGTCACCGGCCGCCCCTCGTTCGAGCTCGTGCGCAGAGGGCTTGCGATGGTGCCCGAGGGTCGAGGCGTGTTCGGCGCGCTCACGATCGAGGAGAACCTCGCGATGGGCGCTTACATTCGCGACGACAGGACGGGGATCAAACAGGATGTCGAGCGCGTGTTCGAGCTCTTCCCGCGGTTGCAGGAACGCCGCCGGCAGACCGCCGGGACGCTGTCGGGAGGCGAGCAACAGATGCTCGCGATGGCCCGCGCGCTGATGTCGAAGCCCACGTTGCTGTTGCTCGACGAGCCTTCGATGGGACTTGCTCCGCTGATGGTCCAGAAGGTGTTCGAAACGGTGCTGCGCGTGTCCGGCGAAGGCGTGACGATCCTTCTGATCGAGCAGAACGCGAAGCTCGCGCTCGAAGTGAGTCACCGCGGCTATGTGATGGAATCCGGCGAGATCACGCTTTCGGGGCCGGCAAAGACGCTGCTGCACGACCCGGCGGTTCGCGCCGCCTACCTGGGCGAGGTCGCCTGACCCCCGGCGACTCGCGCTAGACACGACGGGCTCGTGGCGGGCGATGAACGGGACGCCGTCCGAATACCCGGCCGAACCACGGCAGCCGCATCTGCATCCGCGCGCCGTTCCGTGGGACCACGCTCTTGCGTGGTACGAGGAGGCGATGCGGCTGTTCAAGCGCGCGCCCTTCAGATGGGTCTGCCTCGCGATCGCGACGGTGCTCACCGAGGTCGCGGCGAAGACGGTTCCGGGCGTCGGAACGCTGCTCTCGCAGCTGGTCACGCCGCTCGTCGGGTGCGGACTGATCTACGGCGCCGTTGCCGCAGATCGAGGATCGAAGCCGTCGTTGCGCGATCCGCTCCGCGCGTTTCGCGCGCCTCCGCAGGCGATCGCCGCGATCATCGCGTCGGCGCTCGTCGCCTTCTTCGCCGAGGCATTCGCCGCGTGGTGGATCGCCGACGTCAACCTCCTCGACGCCGCCGGCGGCGCGGGGGAGCTCTCGTCCGTTGCCGTCACCGGAATTCTGGCGCTCGGCATACTCGCGTCGCTTCCGGTGATGTTCGTCGTCTTTCACGTGCTGTTCCAGAACGTGCGTCCGGCTCCCGCGTTCATCGCGAGCTGGAACGCGTTCGTGCTGAACACGCTGCCGTTGCTCGTCTACAGCGCGGCGTCGATGGTATTGCTCGGATTCAGCATTGCGACGCTCGGACTGGGCTTCGCGCTCGCGCTGCCGCTCTGGGCCGCTTCGAGCTACGCTGCGTGGAAGGACATTTTCGGCATCCGCGACGCGCCTGCGTAACCCGCCGAGCGCCGGCGACGATCCGACAGTGACGTCGGGCCTGCTGAAGTTCGAGGTTCGCCGCTGGCTCCCCGGAATGAATAAGCAGGTGAGCTCGCGCGAGCTAACGCGGCGGTTGCGTCCAGTCGGTCGGCCGGCGCTCGAACGCGACGAGCACGGGCTCGGGTGTCGCAACGAGCGTCGCAATCTCGGTGACGCGTGCCGCGGGCGGACCGCGGCGACACCATGCCAGCAGCTTTTGCACTGCGGCATCCTCGCCTTGCATCAGCGCCTCGACCGAGCCGTCGCCCCGGTTGCGGACCCAGCCGCACACTCCCAGCGCGTCGGCCGCGTCGACCATCGCGTCGCGGTAGCCGACGCCCTGCACGCGACCGCGAATCGTCGCGCGGTACGCGATCATCGACTCGACGACTGCGCGCGCCGCGCGTAGAGCAGCAGCGCGGCGACCGTCTTGGCGTCGGTGATCTCGCCGCGATCGAGCGCGGCGAGCATCTCGTCGAGGCTCATCGTGAAGATCTCGAGAAACTCGCCGGCGTCGAGCTTCGCGCCGACATGCGTCAAATCCTCGGCAACATAGAAATCGATCGCCTCGGTCGAGTAGCCGACGACCGAGTGGATCCGGCCGAGCGGCGTCCATCTCGCCGCCGCGTAGCCCGCCTCCTCGGCGAGCTCGCGTTGCGCGGTCGCGAGCTCCGCTTCGCCGGGATCGAGTTTGCCGGCGGGGAACTCGATGAATACCTGACCGACGGGATAGCGGTATTGACGCTCGACGACGAGCCGCCCGTCGGGCAGCACCGGCACGATCAGCACGGCACCCGGGTGCACGACGTATTCGCGCGTCGCGACCCCGCCGTCCGGCAATCTGACGGCGTCGCGGCGAACGTGTAGCAGCTTGCCGTCGAACACCTGCTCGGAAGTGATCTTCGTCTCGATCAGATGGGCGTCGTCGCTCATGTTTGCTCAACGTGTTGCCGGTTCGGCCTCCGCATCGTCATTCCAGCCAGTCCCTCGGGACGAGGAAGTCGGAATAGAGTCGCGCTTCGGGTGTGCCGGGCGCGGGCTGCCAGTCGTAGCGCCATTTCGCGAGCGGCGGCAGCGACATGAGGATCGCTTCGGTGCGTCCGTTCGACTGCAGCCCGAACAGCGTGCCGCGGTCGAAGACCAGGTTGAACTCCACGTAACGTCCGCGGCGATACGCCTGGAAGTCGCGCTCGCGCTCGCCGAAGGGAATCGCCTTGCGGCGCTCGAGTATCGGAACGTACGCGTCGAGGAAGTGGTCGCCCACGCTCCTCGTGAGCGCGAAGCAGCGGTCGAAGCCGCCTTCGGCGAGATCGTCGAAGAAAATGCCGCCGATGCCGCGCGGCTCGCGCCGATGCTTGAGGTAGAAGTACTCGTCGCACCACCGCTTGTACTTCGCGTACACGTCCGCGCCGAACCGAGCGAGCGCGTCGCGGCACGAACGGTGAAAGTGGATCGCGTCCTCTTCGAATCCGTAGTAGGGCGTGAGATCCATCCCGCCGCCGAACCACCACACGTCGCTTTCGGCATTCGCGCCCGCGTGCGCGACGAACATCCTGACGTTCATGTGGACGGTGGGCGCGTACGGATTGCGCGGATGCAGCACGAGCGACACGCCCATCGCCTCCCACGTCCGCCCGGCAAGGCCGGGACGCGACGCGGTCGCCGACGGCGGAAGCCGCTCTCCCGTGACATGCGACAGGTTGACTCCCGCCCGTTCGAGCACGGCGCCGTCTTCGATCACGCGCGCGATGCCGCCGCCACCCTCGGGTCGCGTCCACGCGTCGCGGCGGAACGGCCTGCCTTCGATCGCTTCCAGCGCAGCGACGACCCGGGACTGCAGACCGGCGAAATAGTCGCGCGGTCCCTCGACGTTCATCGATGCGGACTCGCCTCGGGCGGGGACCACGGCCGTGCGCCGACGGCGCGCTGACCGATGTCGTGCCGATACTGCATGCCGGCGAAATGGATCTCGCCGACGGCGGCGTAGGCGGCGCGCTGCGCCTGCTTCACGGAATCGCCGAGCGCGGTGACGCAGAGAACGCGACCGCCGGAGACGCAGACGCTGCCGTCTTTCAGCACGGTCCCCGCGTGGAAGACTTTGCAGTCCGGATGGGTGTCGCGCGTCACGCGGTCGAGCCCCTCGATCGCATCGCCCGTCCGCGGACTTTCGGGATAGCCGTGCGCCGCCAACACGACGCCGAGCGCAGCGCGCCTGTCCCACTCGGCTTCGACTTGGTCCAGCGTCCCTTCGACCGCATGGAGCGCGAGCTCGACGAGGTCGGACTTCAGACGAAGCATGATCGGTTGCGTCTCGGGGTCGCCGAGCCGGCAGTTGAACTCGAGCACCTTCGGGTTGCCTGCGCCGTCGATCATCACGCCGGCGTACAGAAAGCCGGTGTACGGAATGCCGTCGCCCGCCATGCCGTTGACGGCCGGGTCGATCACCTCGCGCATGATCCGCGCATGCATCGCCGGCGTAACGACGGGCGCCGGCGAATACGCGCCCATCCCGCCCGTGTTCGGCCCCTGATCGCCGTCGCGAAGGCGCTTGTGGTCCTGCGACGACGCGAGAGGCAGGACATGCCGCCCGTCGGCCATGACGATGAAGCTCGCTTCTTCGCCGGCAACGAACTCCTCGACGACGACGCGCGCGCCGGCCGCACCCATCGAATGGCCGACCAGCATCGCATCGATCGCTGCGTGAGCCTCGGCGACGCTCGACGCGACGACGACACCCTTGCCGGCGGCAAGTCCGTCGGCCTTGACGACGATCGGCGCGCCGCGCTCCGAGACGTAAGCACGCGCTGCGGCAGCGTCGTCGAACGTGCGATGCTCCGCAGTCGGGATGCCATGGCGCACCATGAAGGCTTTCGCGTAATCCTTCGAGCTCTCGAGCTGCGCAGCCGCCTGGCTGGGCCCGAAGATCCTGAGCTGGGCCGCGCGGAACGCGTCGACGATTCCCGCGGCAAGCGGCGCCTCGGGACCGACGATCGTCAACGCGACGTCCTCTTCGCGCGCGAAAGCGACGAGATCCGGAATCGCGGTGCCGGGCACGGTCGTCAGCTCCGGTTCGCGCATCGTCCCCGCATTGCCGGCCGCAACGAAGACCTTGGCGACGCGCGGCGACTGCGCGACCTTCCAGGCGAGCGCGTGCTCGCGGCCGCCGCCGCCGATGACGAGGATGTTCACGCGAATCCGAAGGTCTTCATCAGGAGCATTCGAAACCCGGGCTCCCTCCCGCTAGTCGAGCGCGATCTTGCCGAAAACGTACAGGATGCTGCCGTTGTTGACGCCGCTGAACGTCGGTATGTAGGTCGTAAACACGGTCAGCTTGTCGTAGCGTACCGAGATGAGCGGCAGAGCCACGGGGAACGGCCAGCCGTTGAATATATCGTTGCGCGCGACCACCATGACCGTATACCCCAGACCGCCCTGGAGCCCGTTGCGCTTGCCCCAGTACGTCGACCAGCCGTAGCCGACGTTGTACTGCGGGCGATAATGCGAATCGCTGAAGATCAGGAAAAACACGGTGTCGACGTCGCCGTTGACCCGCTCCACCGAGCGACCCCAGCCGCCGCCCCACGCGTTCTGATTCTCCTCCGCTCGCTTCTCCGGCGTCCATGTCCACGGCGTGTGCCACGCGAAGCCGGAGACGAGGAGATCGTTTCCGCCGTGCTCGTAGGTGTCGACCAGCCTCCTGCAGGGCGAGTTGAGCCAGTCCCAGAGATCGTCGCAGGCTGCGGCTGCGGGCGCACAAAGGCAGAAAAAAACGACGGCGACGAAGATCGCACGAATTCCGTTCGAGCGCATGTTGTTGTTCCGTCAGTGCCTGAAATGTCGAATCGACGTGAAGACCATCGCGATGCCGCGCTCGTCCGCCGCCGCAATGACTTCGGCATCGCGAACACTTCCCCCGGGCTGAATCACGGCGACCGCGCCGTTGTCGGCGACGACGTCGAGTCCGTCGCGGAAGGGAAAGAACGCATCGGAGGCGGCGACCGAACCGGCAAGCTCCAGCCGCGCGGCCTGCGCCTTGATCGCCGCGATGCGCGCCGAATCGACGCGGCTCATCTGTCCGGCACCAATGCCGAGCGTTCGTCGGTCGCGGCAATAGACGATCGCGTTGCTTTTTACGAACTTCGCGATCCGCCACGCGAAGAGCATGTCGCCAAGCTCCGCGGCGGTCGGCGCGCGTCGCGTCACGACCTTGAGATCGGATGCCGCCACGCGCGCTGAATCGGCGCTCTGAACGAGCAGGCCGCCGCCGATCCGTTTCAAGTCGAGCTCGCCAGCCGCGTGCGTACGCGGCAGCGCGACCTCGAGGACGCGAACGTTCTTTTTCTGCGCGATCGCGGCGAGCGCATCCGGCGTGTACCCCGGTGCGATCAGAACTTCGAGGAATTGCGCGGCGACCGCGTCGAGCGTCGGCCCGTCGACGGGCCGGTCGAACGCGATGATTCCGCCGAACGCCGACACGGGGTCGGTGGCGAACGCCCTTTCGTAGGCGGCGAGCGGCGTGTCGGCGATAGCCGCACCGCAGGGATTCGCGTGCTTGACGATCACGCAGCCTGCGCTGTCGCCACCGTCGGCGAGCGTCTTCACGCACTCCCACGCGGCATCGGCATCGGCCAGATTGTTGTAGGAGAGCTCCTTGCCCTGCAGCTGGCGGTAGGTCGCGATCGCGCCCGCGGGCGGGCGTTCGTCGCGATAGAACGCCGCTTGCTGGTGCGGATTCTCGCCGTAGCGCAGATCCTGCACCTTGATCGCCTGCAGGTTGAAGCGGTCGGGGAACGCAGCCGCGGCACCGTCCGGACTGCGTGCGGTGAGCCAGTTCGAGATTGCGCCATCGTAGGACGCCGTGTGCGAGAACGCCTTGCGCGCGAGCGCGAAGCGCGTGGCCGCCGACAGCACGCGTCCGTTCGCCGCAAGCTCGGCAAGGAGCGCGTCGTAGTCGGCCGGATCGACGACGACTCCGACATCGGTCCAGTTCTTCGCGGCGGCACGCACCATCGTCGGCCCGCCGATGTCGATGTTCTCGATGGCGTCGGCGAGCGTACAGCCCGGCTTCGCGACCGTTTCGCGAAACGGATAGAGATTCACGACGACGAGGTCGATCGCCGGAATCGCGTGCATCTCGAGCGCCGCGACGTGAGCGGGATCGTCACGACGCGCGAGAATCCCTGCGTGCACCCGCGGATGCAACGTCTTCACGCGCCCGTCGAGCATTTCGGGAAAACCCGTGTACGCGCCGATTTCGGTGACGCCGATTCCCGCCTGGGCGAGCGCCTTCGCGGTCCCGCCGGTCGACAGCAGCGCGACGCCGAGGCGCGCCAGGCCGCGCGCGAAGTCGACGAGCCCAGTTTTGTCGGACACCGAAACAAGCGCTTGCGCGACCGGCGCGGACATGACTGGACTACGCTAGAGGAGCGTGGGCACGGCGGGGACGTTCGACGGCAGACGGCGCGAGGGGGCGCCGCTCTAGCGTATGTGGTACTTGAGCAGCTTCGCGCGCAACGTGTTCCGGTTCATCCCGAGCATGTCGGCGGCCTGCGTCTGGTTGCCGCCGGCACGCTCCATCACCGACGAGATCAACGCGCGCTCGACATGGTTGATCACCATGTCGTAGATGCCATGAGGCGTTTCGCCGTCCAGTCTGCGGAAGTACTCGTCGAGCGATTTCTCGACCGTCCTTCCGATCTCGTTGCCGCCATTGATGCGCAGTGTCTTTCTCACGCGGCCAGGGCCTCCCTACCCCGTAGCGATTCTTGTCGTGATCGGCCGAAGGCGCTGGTGGCGTCGACGACGTCCGCGCCGAGCGCGCAGTACTCGAGACGCTCGCCGGCCTCGGCGAGGTTATCGAAAAACCGGTGAACCGCCGCGAGTTGCGCCGCGACGGTCTCCACCGCGTTGACTTCCCGGCGGAACGCGTCTCCGCCGCAAAGATCCTTCGTGTACCAGCCGAGGTGTTTGCGCGCAATCCGTACGCCGTCCGTCTCACCATAGAAATGGTAATGATCGTCGAGATGTTCGGCAATCGCAGCGCGCGCCTCGGCGACGGTCGGCGGCGGCAGGTGCGCGCCATGACGGAGATAGTAGTCGATCTCGCGAAAGATCCACGGCCGTCCCTGCGCGGCGCGGCCGATCATGATCGCGTCGGCGCCCGTATATGCGAGAACGCGCGCCGCCTGCGCGGGCGTCCCGATGTCGCCGTTCGCGATCACCGGGATCGAAACCTCCTGCTTCACCGCGCGAATGGTGTCGTAGTCGACGGGGCCGACGTACGCGCATGCGCGGGTGCGCCCGTGAACGGCGAGCGCGTGAATGCCCGCCCGCTCGGCGATTCGGGCAATGGCAAGCGCGTTGCGGTGCGCGGGATCGGTTCCGGTGCGGATCTTGAGCGTCACGGGGACGGCGACGGCACGCACGACCGCCTCGACGATTGCCGCTACGAGCGGCTCGTTCGCGAGCAGAGCAG
>DASSGI010000126.1:0-9633 GCA_035857655.1 Casimicrobiaceae bacterium
GTCCGGCCTGCCCTTGACGAACGCTCCGACGTAGCTATCGGCGCCCTTTGCCTCGCCCTGGCCGTGCGCCAGTTCGCTCTTTTCCTCGCAGTCGCCTTCGTAACTGCCTCTCAGGTAGCCGTTGCCCAGTACTCGGCAATCATGGGAGAGCGCCGGCGTTGCGATCGCAAGCGACACGACGAGACCAGCGATCTGCAACATACGTCGTTCCATGGATGAATCTCCTCGAACGAAAAAGAGGCGGTCGAATGTGTGAAAACGAGTTCCGCGCTGGGCGCGAAAAAAGGGCGCGCCGCACTGGCGCGCCCTGGTATCGATTCGGCATCGGGCCGCGCGAACCAAGGTTCGCGCCGAACGTCGCGCGCGATCCGTTACTTGGGCGGAGCGTTGTCGTTGTCAAGGTCCTTGCAGGACTTCCCTCCATCGACGTCCTTCGCGCACCCCGTGAGCTCCAGGATATCGAAGCCCGCACCGTTGCGATCGACGATATAGATGTAGCCGCGATCGTCGATTTCGACGTTGTTGGTCATGTAGCCATCCGGATCGGTGTTGTCGTTCGCGAAGGGCACATAGAACGCAACCTCGAACGGGGCCTGCGGTTCACGAATATCCCAGATCCGCACACCGCCATTGAAATAAGCAATCGCGGTCAGCTTGCCGTAGTACGGATTGTTGAAGTTCTCTTCGCTCGAGTGCACGCCGAACCGCGCGCCCCGTCCGCAGTAGTTGCCACGCTTGAATTTCTCGCCGGCGCGCTCGTCGACCGACATCGTCGAAAGCACCATCGGTCCCTGCCACACATTCTGCTGGGTCTTCGTTCCGGGGGGAGCCGTCTTCGAATTTTCGACCGTCACGTCGACGATGAAGCTCCAGTGCGGCGCTTCGTTGCAGCGACGGACGCCATTTGCATCGAGTTGCCCATCGGCCGTCGCTTCCGATGCAAGCAGCACGATGTCGCGCGTGGCGAACTCGTTGAATTTCTGAATGCTCGGGGGCTTCAATCCGAACACGGGGAACGCCGTGTGTCCGCCTTGGTCCGGCGACATGTAAAGGATGCCGACCTGCGGATCGAGCAACTCCGTGACGGTTGGATTGTCGACGCTTGTCACCGGGACTTCCGGAATCCACGTGCCGCCGCGTCCGTTGCTCAAGGCAGGGAGTAGCTTCTTCCGGTCCAGGATCTGCATTACGCCGTCGTCGCCGACGCCCCACGCGACATAGATGCGGTTCCCGATAATGTCATCAGGATTCGGAGCGCCGCCTGGACTCAACAATCGCGGTCGCGCGACGAAACCGGCGGCGTTGGGATGCTCGTGCGCAGATATCGGACCGTGCAGGGACGGGACGGTCGCTCCCGTCGAGCCCGGCTGGCCGCCCGGTAGACCGAATGTGCGCAGATGGATCGGTGGGGCTTCCGGATTGGCCCAGTCGACGATGACCATCGACTGCGTCTGCCGCCAATTCGGGGTCCCGGCGAATATCGCCGGGTTCTTGCTGCCCACGAGGTAGGCAACGCCTGTATTGCATTCCCACCATAGTTTGTGCGTCGAGCGGATCCCGTAATAAGCGGACACTTTCACCGGTGAACTGACATCGGTGACATCCCACACTTCATACCCTTGTGTCGCCGCTGGACCACCTTGAACGTTGCGCATCAGATAGACTTTGCCCGACACGCCGTTGGGCAGCGTCGAGCCGAGGCACATGCGCACCATCTGCGACTGACCGACGCTCGTTCCGGCGAACGGGGCTGGTATCAGCGCTTTTTCGACGGGGTGCTTGGGGTCGGTAACGTCGATGATCATCGACCCGTTATTCTCGTCCGCGTTGTTCTTCAGTGGATTCGGCAGAAACTGGAAGCCAGCAACGGGCACCGGATTGCCGCTATGCTGGCCGACGAAGGCGATATACCGGCCATCGGGATACTGGATCACATTCGGCTGGTACGTCGGGCGGCCCTGCAGGTCGGTATGGCCCACCCGATTCATGTTCTTCTTTTCATTGCTCTCCTTCGATTCGTTCTCCGCCAGCGCATTGCCGGCGGCAAGCGCCAGCGCAATGGCGGCGGACGCCACTGCAAGTCTTGTCTTGCGTGTCCTGAAGAGTGACGAGTGCATTGGAACCCCCATCAGTTTGACTTCCGCAGCATGAGAAACGGAACGGCTCACGCGCCGACCGTCACCGATCTACTATCAACACACGGTGCTTGTTGCTGAACTGCACGGATCTGCCGTCACCGTAGCGCCAGATCTCGATGCGGCCATCCCTGGGCTCGTCCTGGATGATCTCCTCGGGCTCGCCCCAGATTGCCTTGACCTCGTCTTCAGTCATCCCGGATCGAGGCTCGCTCGCCGCCGGTCGGCCCGACGTTGCCATCGGTCGGTCGGTCGTCGAAGCAGCGACAGGGATTGCGGTCGGGCGGGGTTGAGTCGCGACGCCCGACGGCAAAGCGGCGTTCGCAGGTGTTGGATTGCCGGACAACGTCCCGATCGAATCGATCGCGCACGGAAAATTCTGGTATCGGTCCATTCCGCTCTTGTCCGCGCACTTGAAGATTTCCGCCGATGACGGAGGCGCGGCAATCAGCAGCGCCACAAAGAGCCATTCCCCCTTCACCATGACCCGTCTATCGGCTATGTAAGATTTTCCTGGCAAAATGGACCGCGCCGCGTGAATCCCATATGCGCAACGGCGCCATTCTGCGCGGCGAGTATGTTTTGCCGCAGCGCATGATGCAAAGATCAAATCGTTCTTGCTACCATGCCTGTCCGATATGGATCTCCTGCGCTCTTCAATATCGCTCCGGCAACTGCACTACCTCGTCGCTGTCGCGGATGCCGGGTCGTTCAGTGCGGCCGCTGAGGAGACGCATGTTGCACAGCCGGCGCTGAGCCGGCAGATCGCCGCGCTCGAAGCACGCGTCGGACTGCGTCTGCTCAATCGCTCACGAACGGGTGTCGCGCTGACCGATGGCGGCGCGCGCCTCTACACGCTGGCGCGCAACACTTTGGAGCGCCTCGGCAGCGTTCAGGCGGAGCTGCGCGCGAGCGAGCAACGGCCGGCGGGTCCGGTAACGATGGCGTTGCCGATCAGCCTCGCGTCGATGCTGGTGCCGGCGGTCCTGCGAGAGCTCGAAGCGCACTATCCCGAGATCGAGCTGCGGATCGACGATCGGCTGAGCCCCGAGAATCAGCACAGTCTCGAAGCCGGGCTCGTCGACTTCGGCATCGTTGCTGCCGCCGACGAGCTGGTGAACGTCGAATACGAGCCGCTGGTGTGCGAATCGCTGCTGCTCGTCGAAAAGCCGGATACGTCGCGGCGGGTTTCGCCGACGATCACGTTCGCTCAAGTCGCGAAGCGCAAGCTCGTCCTTCCCCCGCGGAGCTTCCATATACGACGAACTATCGATGACGTGGCGCGGGTCGCGCACTGTTCGCTGGACATCGCCTACGAGCAGCGGTCGGTGACGACGATCATGAGCCTGGTGCGCGCCGGGCTCGCCGGCACGATCACGAACTCGCCTTCCGTCTACCAGTTCTGGACCGGCGAGATCGTCGCACGCTGCGTCGTTCACCCGGAGATCACGCGGACGATTTCACTTGCGTGGCCCAGGCGCCGTACCCTGAGCGTCGCCGCACGGGCCGCCTACGACGTCGTCAAGCAGTGCGCACTGGACGCGGTGAAGGAAGACCGGTGGCGCGGCGTGCCGCTCTGCTGAGCGCCGCCTAGCTTCGGCGTTCCATCGCCGCCGCGCGCCGCGCGAGCTCGCGATTGCGTCCGGGCTTCCAGTTCGCGAGCAGCGCGTCGATCGCCGCGAAGTCGTTGCAGGCGAGCACCATGTCGCACCCCGCCGCGAGCGACGCCTCCGCTCGCGCGACGATGTCTCCGGCACCCTCCGCACCGGCCATTCCGAGATCGTCGGAAAAGACGAGACCGTCGAATCGCAGCCGATCGCGCAGAATGCCTTGCAGCCATGTCCGCGAGTAGCCGGCCGGCAACGCGTCGACCTCGGGGTAGACGACGTGCGCCGGCATGATCGCTTCGATGCCGCAGCGAATCAGCGCGCCGAAAGGCACGAGATCGGTGGCAGCGATCTCGGCGAACGTGCGCGAATCGACGGGCATCTCGGTGTGCGAGTCGGCGGCGACGAAGCCGTGTCCGGGAAAGTGCTTGCCGACGCCGGCCATTCCCGCCGCACGCAGGCCGCGATGCAACGCCGCAGCGAGATGCGCGACGGCGTTCGGATTGGCGTGGAACGCGCGATCGCCGATGACGGCGCTCGGGCCGTGATCGACGTCGAGCACGGGCGTGAAACTGAAATCGATCCCATGCGCAGCGAGCTCCGCGGCAAGCGTGCGTCCGAGCCGCGCGGCTTCACGCGCGGCAACGCCGACATCGCGATCCCACATCTCGCCGAGCGTTCGCATCGCCGGAATCGGCGTGAACCCCTCGCGAAAGCGCTGGACGCGTCCGCCTTCGTGATCGACGGCGACGAGCGGAGCCGGCGCGCGCAACGCGCGAATCGCGGCCGTCATTCCCTCGAGTTGCGCGCAGTCCTCGAAGTTGCGCGCGAAAAGAATGACGCCGCCGACCAGCGGATGCGCGACGCGTTCGCGGTCGGCCGCGGTGAGCGCGACGCCTTCGATCCCGACGAACGCGGGACCGCGTGGAAGTTCGATCACCCCGCCGCCTCGCGCAGCAGCGCCTTCATCTGGCGCACCGCCTCCCTCAATCCGACGAATACCGCGCGCGAAACGATCGCGTGACCGATGTGAAGCTCGCGCACGCCCGGAAGCGCCGCGACGGGTTGCACGTTGAAATAGTTGAGCGCGTGCCCCGCGTTGAAGCGCATTCCGCGATCGCGGGCCGCCTGCCCCGCCGCGCGAATCTTCGCGAGCTGGTCGACGACAGCCGCGCTTTCCGGATCGCGCCCCTTCGCGTGAAAGGCGTGCGCATACGGGCCTGTGTGGATTTCGCAGACCTTGGCGCCGACGCGGGCTGCGGCGTCGACCTGGCAGAGGTCCGCGTCGATGAATACGCTCACTTTGATGCCGGCATCAGCAAGGCGCGATACGGCGTCCTTGATCTTCGCTTCCTGCGACGCGACGTCGAGGCCGCCCTCCGTCGTGATCTCGTGGCGTCCCTCGGGGACGAACATCGCCATCTCGGGCTTGAGCCGCGTGGCAATGTCGAGCATCTCGGCCGTGGCCGCCATCTCGAGGTTCAGCTTGATATTGACGATTTCGCGCAGCCGCCGCACGTCTTCGTCCTGGATGTGGCGGCGGTCCTCGCGCAGGTGCACGGTGATGCCGTCGGCGCCGCCCAGATGCGCCTCGACGGCCGCCCACAGCGGATCGGGCTCGTAGGTCCGGCGCGCCTCGCGCAGCGTCGCCACATGGTCGATGTTGACTCCCAGTTCAATCACGGCGATGGTTCTCCTCTTCGCGTCCCGGTTCCAGCGCCTGCAAATCCTGCACGACGCGGCGACTCTCGACACCGCGTTGCTCGAGATAATGGTCGAGCACGTCACGCATCAGTCGCTTCGCCTCGGCAGCAGTTTCGGCGTCGACGTAGCGGCCGTCCGCGAGCGCCAGCAGCGTCGCGCCGCGCACCTGAGGGAGCCGCACGCCCGGCGCGGGAGGCGCGAGCCGCGGGCCGCGGTCGAAGGCGTAATGGTACCGTGCCCCCGGATCGATCGGCCCGCCGGTGTCGGCCTCGCAGAGCAGCGGGAGCGCATAGCCCAGCTCGGCGAGCAGCGAGAGCTCGAAGCGCCGCAAGACCGGCGCCTGGTCGGCGCCAGCAGCGAGATCGGCAAGCGCGGACTCGTAGCTCGCGAAAAGGCCCGGGTGCGGATCTTCGCGCGGCAGCAGCTTCAAAAGAAGCTCGTTCAAATAGAAGCCGGACAGCAGCGCCGCTCCGGCGACGAGCGGCAGCCCTCCTCGCCACTCGACTTTCGTGAGCGTCTTGAGCTCCTGCTGGCCGGCCCATGAAAGAAGAAGCGGCTGAAAGCCCTGCAGCAGCCCGCGCATTTCCGAGCGCGGCCGCTTCGCGCCTCGCGCGACCATCGCGACGCGGCCGTACTCCGAAGTGAACGCCTCGACGATCAGGCTCGTCTCGCGATACGCGTACGTGTGCAGCACGAATCCCGGCTGGTCGTCGCGACGCAGCGGTTGCGAGCGAGAGGCCATTCGGGAGCGTCTCCTGTCGCGCGGAAATCAGTATCCCAAGCGAGCGAGCAACGCCTCGTCGTCGGCCCAGCCGCGCCGCACGCGAACCTGCACCGCGAGGAACACTTGTCCGCCGAACATCCGCTCCATGTCGGCGCGGGCCGCCGAAGCGATCGCCTTCATTTGCCCGCCGCCCGCGCCGAGCAGGATCCCGCGCTGGTTGTCGCGATCGACGTAGACGGTCGCGTCGATCCTGCGAATCTCGCCTTCGTGCACGAAGCGCTCGATCACGACCGCCGTCGCATACGGAACTTCCTCGCCGAGCAGCCTGAAGATTTTCTCGCGAACGAACTCGGCGGCGATGAAGCGCTCGTCGCGGTCGGTGATCGCGTCGGCGTCGAACAGCGGCTCGCCGAGCGGAAGGAGCTTGCGGACCTCGGAGAGGAGCGCGTCGACGCCGTCGCCCTTTTCCGCACTCACGGGGACGATCGCCGAAAAGCTGTGGAGCGCCGCGAGCTCTTCCATCTGCGGCAGCAACGCGTCGCGATCCTTCAGCCGATCGAGCTTGTTCTGCGCGGCGAGCGCCGGCGTGGCTGCGGGCAACAGTCGAATCACCGCCCGATCGGCGTCAGTCGTGCGCCCGGCCTCGACGACGACGATTGCCGCGTCGACGTCGGCAATGCTCTGTGTCACCGCTCTGTTCATCCGGTCGTTCAAGCGTGATCGATGCTTCGTCTGAAAGCCCGGCGTATCGACGAAAACGAACTGGGCGTTCGCGCTCGTCACGATTCCGTTGACGCGGTGGCGAGTGGTCTGCGCCTTGCGCGACGTTATCGTCACCCTCGCCCCGACCAGCCGGTTGACGAGCGTCGACTTGCCGACGTTCGGACGGCCGACGATCGCGATCAGGCCGCACCGAAAGTCGCCGCTCTCCCGCTCAGTCACGGCCCGCAGTGCCGTCCTGTTCGACGGCCGCAGCGTACGCGCGTTCCGCCGCCGCCTGCTCGGCAACGCGACGACTCGATCCGCTGCCCGTCGCGGCGATTCCGAGCGCCGGCACCCGGCATTCGACGGTGAACGTCTGCGCATGCGCTTCGCCGGCAAGTGCGGTCACCGCGTACTCGGGCACCGGCATCCGGCGCGCCTGCAGCCATTCCTGCAACCGCGTCTTCGCATCCTTCGCGAGCGCCGCAGGATCGAGATCGCGCCAAACGGCCGCGTAGACGCGCAGGATCGCCGTGCGAGCAACCTCATAGCCGCCGTCGAGGAAAACCGCGCCGAAGACCGCCTCGAGCGCGTTGGCGAGAATCGACGGACGTTGCGCTCCGCCGCTTCGCGACTCGCCGTCGCCCAGCAGGATCTCGCCCGCGAGCGACGTCGCCCGCGCGATCCGGGCAAGCGTATCGCGATTGACGAGGTTCGCGCGGACGCGCGACAGGTCGCCTTCGGAGCTCGCGGGAAAACGCTCGAACAGCGCTTCGGCGATCACGCAATTGAGCACGGCGTCGCCGATGAATTCGAGCCGTTCGTTGTGAGGCGTTCCGTAGCTGCGGTGCGTAAGCGCCTGGCGAACGAGCTCCTGCCGGCGAAACGCGAATCCCAGTTCGTCAGCGAGCGCGATGAGCGGCGTCCTCGACCGGATGGGCGCTGATTGCCCGAGTGCGCGTCAACGCGTCACGCTCGCATCGAAATCGAGCAGCAGGCTCGCATTCGCGACGAGCGGCAGCTTGCGCGACCAGCTCGCGCTTGCCGTGATCTCGTTCTTGTTCTTGACGATCTCGATGTCCTTGCCGTTCACGGACTCGATATACCCTGCGTCGGCGTATTTCTGGAAGCTCTTGCGGATCTCCGCCGCCGAGCTCAGGTCCTTCGTCTCGTTGAGCGCGCGTTCGAGCGCCTTCGTCACCGAGTAATACTCGATGTAGGCCGGCGTCACGCGAAATCCGAGCATCACGCAGATGACGACGACCACCGTGACGAAGATAAACCCGATCATCGACAACCCGCGCTGCGTCTGCCGCTCGTGCATCGCTCCCTCCCTATCGAATCCCGCTGCCGACTCGCTTGAACGCGAAGCTCGAAATATCGTCCCAGTTGAACCAGATGAAGAACGCGCGCCCGCGCAAGTGATCGTCGGGCACGAATCCCCAGTACCGGCCGTCGTCGCTGCGGTCCCGATTATCTCCCATGACGAAATAATGGCCTGCCGGCACCTTGCAGGTGAACTCCCTGCCGTCGGGATTGTAGTCGCAGTTCTCGCGACCGGGGAACGCGCGCACCTGCCCCGGGGCGACCGACGTCATCGCCGGGTCGACGGCCGCGAGATGAACCTTCGGACCCTGCCCGGTGTCGACGGTCTCGGCGAACTGGTTGAGCGTCTCGAAGCGCAGGCCCTCGAGGTAGCTGTAGGTCCCTTCCGGCTTCTGCGGCCAGGGCACCCCGTTGACGGTGAGCTGCTTCTCCTTGTAGACGACGGTATCTCCGGGCACCCCTATCACCCGCTTGATGAAATCCTGCGAAGGATTGAGCGGGTAGCGGAACACGACGACGTCGCCGCGCTTCGGGTCCCCGAGTGGAATCACCTTCTGCTCGATGATGGGGAGCCGCAGCCCATACGCGAACTTGTTGACGAGGATGAAGTCGCCGACTTCCAGCGTGGGGCGCATCGACGACGACGGAATCTTGAACGGTTCGGCGACGAACGAGCGCAGGAGGAAGACGATCAGGAGTACGGGAAAGAAGCTCTTCGGATATTCGATCCACCACGGCTCCGGCGCATCGGGGGCGCGGTGCCGGGCGAAGTGAATCCTGTCGGCGAGCGCGATCACGCCGGTCACAACGGTGGCAAGGAACAGGATCAACGCGAAGTTCATGGCCGCTCGATTCGTTGGTGTTCGTTCTCTGGTGCCGCCCTGGCCTCGCTACCCGCGGGAGTCGAAGCTCGCGCGACGCGCATTGTCCCATGGCGGCTCCGGCGAGTGCAGCCGCGGCGCTGCGGCTTGCGACCGCCTTCCGACGCTTCGTCGGATGCGCGTCACTTGCTGTCGCCGACCTGCAGGATCGCGAGGAACGCCTCCTGCGGAATCTCGACGCTGCCGACCGCCTTCATTCGCTTCTTGCCTGCCTTCTGCTTCTCGAGGAGCTTCTTCTTGCGCGTGACGTCGCCGCCGTAGCACTTGGCGAGAACGTTCTTGCGCATCGCTTTCACCGTCTCGCGAGCGATCACCTGCGCGCCGATCGATGCCTGCACGGCGACGTCGAACATCTGCCGCGGGATCAGCTTGCGCATCTTCTCGACGACCTCGCGGCCGCGGTACTGCGCCACCGACCGGTGCACCATCACGGAGAGCGCGTCGACGCGTTCCCCGTTGATCAGGATGTCGAGCTTGACGACGTCGGCTTGACGGAACTCCTTGAACTCGTAGTCGAGCGACGCGTAGCCGCGCGACACCGACTTCAGCCGGTC
>DASSGI010000127.1:0-18533 GCA_035857655.1 Casimicrobiaceae bacterium
GATCGACGGTGAGCCACCGGGCTGGAACATGTAGAGTGCGTCGGGCTTGGCCTGCAGCACGCGTTCCATGTAGGCGGCGAAGTTCGTTTCCTGGATCGGCGTGCGCGCGCTGCCGACGATCTCGCCGCCCTTTTCCTTGAACGCCTTGATGAACGCGCCCTCGGCGTCGATGCCCGGACCATAGTCGGCGACGACCGTGTAGACCTTCTTGATGCCGTTTTTCGCCGCCCAGAGCGCGATCGGCTGCGTGATCTGCGGGAGCGTCATCGACGTGCGGACGACGTACGGCGACTTGGTCGTGATGATCGACGTCGCCGCGTTCATGATGATCATCGGCACCTTCGCCTCGGTTGCTATCGGCGCGACGGCGAGCGCGTTCGGCGTGAGCCCGAACCCGACGAGGAAGTCCACCTTGTCGCGCGTGACGAGCTCCTGCGCGAGCCGCTTCGCGACGTCGGGCGCGGGCCCGCCGATGTCCTTCTGGATCACCTCGATCTTCTTGCCGGCGACCGTGTCGCCGTGAATCTTCATGTACGCCTTCATGCCGCCGTACATCTGCTGGCCGTACTGCGCGAACGGCCCCGAGAATTCGGCGACGAGACCGAGCTTGATAACGCCCTGCGCCTGCGCCAGGCCGATGCCGGCGAGCATGGCTGCGCCGGCGACGAACACTCGAGCTGCATCGATCAACTTCATCGGTCGTTCTCCTCTTCGGGTTGTGGTGCGCGGCGTTTCCGCGCCGCCGGTGGTTGTCTCGTTCGGCCTGCGGTCCGGCTTCGTTCTCGATAACGTGTGCATGGCAGTTGCTCCTCTCATCAGGACACGGCGACGAGCCGGTCGAGCGTTGCCGGCTGCGCGAGCAGGCTCTCGCAGTCGGAGGCGTGCACGACGCGCCCGCGGTCGAGCACGATCGCGTGGCGCGTGAGCGACAGCGCGAGGCGAGCGTGCTGTTCGACGACGATGACCGCCATACCGCCCGCGCGGATCAGGTCGCGAATCATCCCCATAAGCTCCTGCACGATGATCGGCGCGAGGCCTTCCATCGGCTCGTCGAGGAGCAGCAGACTCGGGTTGACCATCAGCGCCCGCGCGATCGCGACCATCTGCTGCTCGCCGCCGGAGAGCTGGTTGCCCAGGTTCCTCTTGCGCTCCTCGAGGCGCGGAAAGAGCCTGTAGACGCGGGCGAGATCCCACGGACCGGGCCGCGCGACGGCGGTCAGGTGCTCCTCGACGGTGAGCGAGGGGAAGACGAAGCGCTCCTGCGGCACCCAGCCGAGGCCGGCATGAGCGCGGCGAAACGTCGGCAGCGCGGCGAGATTCCTGCCGCGCCAGCGCAGCACGCCCGAGCGCAATGTCGTAAGTCCCATCAACGTCACGAGCAGCGTTGTCTTCCCGACGCCGTTGCGACCGAGCAGCGCGAGGCTGTCGCCTTCGTCCATCGTGAGCGACACGTCGTCGAGCACGACCGAATCGCCGTAACCGGCCGTCACGTGCTGGAGCGCGAGAAGCTCAGCCATGCTGCGCCTCGCCCAGATAGACTTCCTTCACCCGGGCGTCGGCAGCGATTTCCGCGGGCGTGCCTTCGACGAGGAAGCGACCGCCGACGAGAACGGTGATGCGCTCGGCGAAGCGGAACACGAGCCCCATGTCGTGCTCGATGAAGAGAATCGTCACGTCGCGCGGCAGTGCCGCGAGAACGCCGAAGAGCTCGGCGCTTTCGGCGGCCGGAATCCCGGCGGCCGGCTCGTCGAGCAGCAGGATGCGCGGGCGCGTGGCGAGTGCGAGCGCGATCTCGACGAGCCTTTGCTTGCCGTAAGGGAGATTGCGCGTCACCGTGTCGGCGTCGCGCTCGAGGTGCAGGGGTTTCAGGATTTCGAACGCTTCGTCGATTTCGGCGCGTTGCTGCGCCACCGTCCGATGCCATGTCGTCGCCGTCCCGTTGCGCTCGCAGATGGCGAGCACGACCGACTCGAGCACCGTGAGCCCCGGAAAAAGCGTATTGATCTGGAACGTCCGCGTGACGCCGCGCTTGACGCGCTGGTGCTGCGAAAGACCGGTGATCCGCTCGTCGCCGAGGAATACGTCGCCCGCCGTCGGCGTGTAGACGCCGGTCAGCAGGTTGATCAACGTGGTCTTGCCTGCGCCGTTGGGGCCGATCAGCGCGTGCCGCGATCCCGCGGGGAGCGTGAGGCTGATCTCGCTATTCGCCTTGAACTCGCCCCAGTGCTTCGACAGCCGCTCTGTGCGCAGCGCGTAGGTCATCGTCGCGCTCCGCCGAATCGTGCGTACAGCTTCGCGAGCCCGCCGAGGATGCCGTCGCGCGCGAACAGCACGACGACGACGAGGAGCAATCCGATCCAGAACTGCCAGTAGACGGGATTGATCCCGGACAGGAAGTCCTGCGCGATCATGTAGACGGCGGCACCGATCAGCGCGCCGTAGAGCCTGCCCGTGCCGCCCAGCACGAGCATGATCAGCAGCTCGGCCGAACGCGGAAAGCCGAGCGTGTCGATCCCGACGAACTGCGTGGTTTGCGCGAGCAGCGCGCCCGCTATACCTGCGATGGCAGCGCCCAGCGTGAACACGGCGATCAGTCGCCGCGACACCGGCGAGCCGATCGCGGGCATCCGCTTGCCGCCGTCGCGGATGCCGCGCAGGCTCAACCCGAACGGCGAGCTGACGATGCGGCGCAACAGCACGAACAACAGGAACAACACGACGAGGCTGTAGACGTACGCGGTCCTGCCGTCCATGCCGAACGGAAACAGGCCGGCGACCTTCCACATCGTCACGCCGGAGAGACCGTCGACGCCGCCGGTGATGAACGCCGCCTTGTTCGCGGCTTCGTAGAGCATCAGGCCGATACCGAGCGTCACCATCAACCGCGTGAGATCGGCGCCCCGGACCACGAGGTAGCTCACGGCGAATCCGGCGATCGCCGCCGTGGTCGCGCCGGCGAGAAGTCCCGTGAAAGGTTCGCCCCATCCGTGCACCGCGAGGAGTCCCGCCGTATACGCGCCGATGCCGAAGAACGCGGCGTGGCCGAGCGACACGATTCCGGCGTAGCCGAGGATCAGGTCGAGCGACACCGCGAAGAGGCCGACGATCATGATCTGGCTGCCGAGCACGAGATAGCCGGGAAACGCGAAAAATCCCGCGACGGGAACGAGCCAGAACGCGATCTCGAGCGGACGCCAGCGATCGTTCGGCAGCCGATGCGTCGTCGTGTCTGCGAGGGTCGCGCTCATTGCCGTTCCTCGGCTCTCATCCGCGCCGCCCATAGAGGCCGGCGGGGAAGATGATCAGCAACACGACCATCAGCGCGTAGATGACGAACGCACCGATCTCGGGCACGTAGTACTTGCCGGCGACGTCGAACACGCCGAGCAGGAGCGCGGCGACGAGCGGCCCCTTGATCGTCCCCGCGCCGCCGACGGCGACGACGAGCAGGAAATACACCATGTACTTGATCGGGAACGTCGGCTCGAGGCCGAGCACGTCGATGCCGAGCGCGCCGCCGAGGCCGGCGAGCCCCGAACCCAGCGCGAACGTGAGACCGAACACGCGGTCGACATTGATCCCGAGCCCGGCGGACGCCTGCTGGTTGTCGACGGACGCCCGGATCTGCGCGCCGAAGCGCGTGCGGTCGATCAGCCAGGTGAGTACTACGGTGATCGCGACGACGAGTGCGATCAGGAAAAGGCGGTAAGCGCCGAGATCCATGCCGAGAACCCGCACCTGCCCCTTGAGGAACTCGGGAAGCTGCACGGGCTGCTGCGCGGGTCCGAACAGGAACGTCGCGCCGGCGATCGCCATGAACACGAGGCCGATCGAAAACAGCACCTGGTCGAGGTGTTTGGCCTTGTAGAGCCGCTGATAGAGGAGCCGCTCGAGCATCGCTCCGACGCCCGCGGCGACGATGAACGCAACGGGCAGCGTCGCGAGAAACGGGATGCCCATTCGCGACATCGCGATGACGCACGCGTAGCCGCCGATCATCGCAAACGCGCCGTGCGCGAGATTGACGAAATTCATCAACCCCATCGTCACCGACAGCCCGATGCTGATCAGGAAAAGAAGGCTGCCGTACGCGACGCCGTCGAAGATCACGCCGATGAAGTTGACGATCGTCGACATTCTTGTTGGTACGAGGGCGAGATCGGGTGCCGTCAGCGGGTGAAAGTCCTAGAGCTCGAAGAATACGGTTTCGCCTTCGCCCTGCAGGATCACGTCCCAGCGCAGCGCATTTGCGCGCCCGGCGACCGGCTTCGCGACGAGCGTGTCGCGCCGCCCCGCCGGGACGAGCGCAAGCACCGGATCGTCGGTGTTGGCGGCGTCGCCGGGGAAATAGATCCGCGTGCAAAGGTGCTTCAACATCCCGCGCATGAAGATCGTCACGTTGATATGCGGGGCTTGCATGCCGCCCGCCGCCGCGGGAACGCGGCCGGGCTTGATCGTCGTGAAGGCGAAGCGACCGTCGTCGTCGGTCTCGACGCGGCCGAATCCGTTGAATCCGGGCTCGAGCGGCTTGTCCTGCGTGTCGTCCGGATGCGCGTAGCGGCCATGCGCGTTCGCCTGCCAGATCTCGACGACCGCGTCGCCGACTGCCTTGCCGTCGCCGTCGACGACACGGCCTTCGACGACAATTTTTCGGCCGGTCACGCCGGCGCCGACCAGGTCATCGACGACGAGCCACTCGAAGCCGATGTGTCCGAACGGCCCGATCGTCTGCGAAGAGGTCGTCGGCAGGCTCATGGGTTCCGGGATAAAGCATTTTCCATCGGCGTTTCGTCGCGGCCGCGAAGCACGATGTCGAAGTGGTAGCCGAGCGCCTGCTCGGGGATCGTCGTTTCCCAGTCGAACGTCGATACGAGTCGGCGCCGCGCCCTTTCGTCGGGAATGCTCGTGTACATCGGATCGTGATCGAGCAGCGGGTCGCCGGGGAAATACATCTGCGTGACGAGCCGTGTGGCGAACGCCGGTCCGAACAGCGAGAAATGGATGTGTGCGGGCCGCCATGCGTTGTGGGCGTTCCTCCACGGATAGGCGCCGGGCTTGATCGTAACGAAGCGATAGCGGCCTTCGGCATCGGTCAGCGTGCGGCCGCCGCCATTGAAGTTGGGATCGAGCGGCGCGTCGTGCTGGTCGTTCCGATGTCGATAGCGCCCGGCGGCGTTCGCCTGCCAGATTTCGACCAGCGTGTGCGCGATGGGGCGGGCATTGGCGTCGAGCACGCGGCCGCTGACGACGATCCGCTCGCCGATCGGATCCGTTTCGCCCTGCCGCGTGAGGTCGTTGTCGTCGGCGCCGATCAGCCCGGGTCCGAAGATCGGCCCGGTCAGCTCGGAGAGCGACATCGGGAGCAACACCAGGGGCTCGCGCGGCGAGCGCTTGACCGTCGATACGTACGGTGGATAGAGATAGTCGGGCTGCGTGCCGGGGTCGGGCTTCCGATAGCCCGCGAGCTTCGGTGCGGCAACGTTCTGCGGTCGCGACGTCATCTGTGTTCCCGGGTCCGCGGCTACACCCGCTCGATTATCATCGCGATACCCTGGCCGACGCCGATGCACATCGTGCAGAGCGCGTAGCGGCCGCCGGTCCGATGGAGCTGGTAGACGGCGGTCGTCACGAGCCGCGCGCCGCTCGCGCCGAGCGGGTGGCCGAGCGCAATCGCACCGCCGTTCGGATTCACGTGCGCGGCGTCGTCGGGCAAGCCGTGATCGCGCGTCACCGCGAGCGCCTGTGCGGCGAACGCCTCGTTCAACTCGATCACGTCGATCGCGTCGAGCGCGAGCTTCGCCTGGGCGAGAGCCTTGCGCATCGCCGGCGCAGGCCCGAAGCCCATGATCCGCGGCGCGACCCCGGCAACCGCCGAGGTGACCACGCGCGCTTTTGGCGTGAGGCCATGGCGCTTGAGCGCCGCTTCGGAGGCGAGCAGCGTCGCGCAGGAGCCGTCGTTGACGCCGGAAGCGTTCCCTGCCGTGACGGTTCCGTCCGGGCGCACGACGCCTTTCAGCTTCGCGAGCGATTCCAGTGTCGTCGCGCGCGGGTGCTCGTCGCGATCGACGACGACCGGCTCGCCCTTCGCCGCGGGGATCGTAACCGGAACAATCTCATCCTTGAAGCATCCGGCAGCGATCGCCGCGGCGGCGCGCTGCTGGCTCCGCAACGCGAACGCATCCTGGTCGGCGCGCGAGATGGCGAAGTCGGCGGCGACGTTCTCGGCGGTCTCGGGCATGCTGTCGACGCCGTACTTCGCCTTCATCACCGGATTGACGAAGCGCCAGCCGATCGTCGTGTCCTCGATCTTCGCGACACGCGAGAACGCGGAGTCGGACTTGCCCATCACGAACGGCGCGCGCGTCATGCTCTCGACGCCGCCGGCGATCATCAGCGAGGTTTCTCCGCTTTTGAGCGCGCGAGCGGCGATCGCGATCGCCTCCATGCTCGAACCGCAGAGACGATTGACCGTGGCCCCGGGAACGTCGACGGGGAGACCTGCGAGCAGCGACGCCATCCGCGCGACATTGCGGTTGTCCTCGCCGGCGCCGTTCGCGCAGCCGTAGATGACATCGTCGACGGCGGCCCAATCCACGCCGCGGTTGCGCTCGACGAGCGCCTTGATCGGAATGGCGGCGAGGTCGTCGGTGCGGACACTCGCGAGCGCACCGCCGTAACGTCCGAACGGCGTTCGCACCGCATCACATATGAAGGCGTCGATCACGATTTCGCTCCTTGCTCGCTCGTGTTGCTACCGATCGGGCGACGATGCGGAGGGCGCGAGCGGTACCCCCGTCAGTCGCTGCAATTCCTCGAACGGCAGGCCGTCGACGATCTCGACGACGCACAAGCCTTCGGGCAGCACGTCGATCACGGCGAGATCGGTGTAGATCCGATCGACGCAGCGAAGGCCGGTCACCGGATACGAGCACTCGCTGACGATCTTGCTTTCCCCCGTCTTCGTCAAATGCTCCATCATCACGTAGACGTTCTTTGCGCCGATCGCGAGGTCCATTGCGCCGCCGACGGCAGGGATCGCATCCGCTCCGCCGGTATGCCAGTTCGCGAGATCGCCGCGTACCGACACCTGGAACGCGCCCAGCACGCAAAAATCGAGATGACCGCCGCGCATCATCGCAAACGAGTCCGCATGATGGAAGTAGGCGCCTCCGGTGAGCAGCGTGACCGGCTGCTTGCTGGCGTTGATGAGCTCGGGATCCTCGTGCCCCTTGTCGGGCGCGGGACCCATGCCGAGGAGCCCGTTCTCGCTCTGCAGGATGATTTCGCGGTCGCGGGGCAGATAGTTGGCGACCGTCGTCGGCAGGCCGATGCCGAGGTTCACATAGGCGCCTTCGGGAATATCGCGCGCGACGCGCGCAGCCATCTGCGCGCGCGTGTATCGGTTGAGTGCGTCTTGCATCAGGCTCGAGCCTCCTGGCGCTTCAGCGGCGCGGCGCTTACCTCGACGACGCGTCGCACGAAGATTCCGGGCGTTACGATCGCTTCCGGATCGAGCGCCCCGAGCGGGACGATCTGGCTCACCTGCGCGATCGCGCACTTGGCGGCCGTCGCCATGATCGGTCCGAAATTGCGCGCGGTCTTCCGGTAGACCAGGTTTCCCCATCGGTCGCCGCGATCGGCCTTGACCAGCGCGAAATCGGCATGGATCGGATACTCGAGCACGTAATTGCGCCCGCCGATCTCGCGCGTTTCCTTGCCGGCGGCGAGAAGCGTTCCATAAGCGGTCGGCGTGAAGAACGCGCCGATGCCGGCGCCCGCCGCGCGGATCCGCTCGGCGAGGTTGCC
Source organism: Casimicrobiaceae bacterium (assembly GCA_035857655.1). Taxonomy (GTDB): domain Bacteria; phylum Pseudomonadota; class Gammaproteobacteria; order Burkholderiales; family Casimicrobiaceae; genus CAIWHR01. The sequence goes on from DASSGI010000127.1 coordinate 7,807, forward strand.
CTGCGGCACGAGCTCGAGCTCGATCTCGCCCGCGCGATAGAGCGCGTCGAACACGTACGAGTCGACCTGCCGCGGGAACGAGCAGATGATCTTGCGCACGCGCCGTGCTTTGAGAAGCGCCGCGACGCCGGTTTCGCCGTTGCCGGCGTTGTTGTTGACGATCGTCAGGTCGCGCGCCCCCTGGTCGATCAGCGCATCGATCAACTCCGCCGGCATTCCGGCCGTTCCGAACCCGCCGATCATCACGGTCGCTCCGTCGTGAATGTCGGCGACGGCCGCCGTCACGCTTCCGATCGCCTTGTCGATCACGATCGTCTCGCCGTGGAGCCCGCGCTGGCGTTCGCCGCGTGGCCGCCGAGGAACAGCCGATTGAGGTCCGGATCGTCGAGCAACACCGCTGCCGGACGATCGAGCGCGAGCCGTCCCATCTCCAGCACGAGCGCGCGGTTCGCGTACTTGAGCGCGGTGCGCACGTTCTGCTCGACCATCAGCACGGTCGTGCCGGCATCCGCGAGCGTGCGCAGCAGCGTCATCACTTCCTGGACGAGCTTCGGCGACAACCCGATCGAAGGCTCGTCGATCAGCAGCACCCGCGGCCGCAGCAACAGCGCGCGGCCGATCTCGAGCTGCTTCTGTTCACCGCCGGACATCGTCGACGCCTGGTTGTCGAGGCGTTCGCGGATTCTCGGAAAGCGCGCCAGCGCTTCGTCCATCCGCGCGTGCAGCTCGCCGCGCGGCAGCGTGATGCCTCCGAGCTCGAGATTATGGCGTACCGACAGCGAAGCGAACAGGTTGCGTCCCTGCGGCACGAACGCGATGCCGTCGGCGAGAAGCTCGCGCGGCGATTTGCCGTTGATGCGTTTTCCCTCGAACCGGATTTCGCCGGTGCGCGGCACCAGTATCCCGAACAGCGTCTTCAGCACCGTCGACTTCCCGGCGCCGTTGGGCCCGATCAGCAGCGTGATCTCCCGCTTGCGGGCGTCGAGCGTCGTCTCGTTCAGGATCGTGAGGCTCGGCGAGTAGCCGGCGACGACCTTGTCGAATTCGATGATCCTGCCGTTCACGTTTCAGTTGCCCAGATACGCTTCCAGCACCTGCCGGTTGGATTGAACTTCCGCCGGCGTTCCTTCGGCGAGCACCTTGCCCTCGACCATGCAGATCACGCGAGGACAAAGCTTCATCACGAAGTCCATGTTGTGCTCGATCACGACGAAGCTTCCGCCTTGCGTGCTGTTGAGTCCGACGAGCAGCCGATGCAGTTGGTCGACGAGGCTCGGGTTCACGCCGGCACACGGCTCGTCGAGCAGGACGAGCCTCGGCGCTGCCATGAATGCCATCGCGATGTCGATCAGCTTCTGCTGTCCGTACGAAAGCGTCCCGGCGAGCGCGTGGGCGACGTGCTTCAACCGGAACAGCTCGATCATCTCGTCGGCGCGCGAGCCCACACCTGCATCGGGCGGCGCGAAAAGCCGTGAGCTGAGCGAGCCCTTGAACTCCTGCGCGGCTGCGATCAGGTTGTCGCGTACCGACAGCTTGCCGAACACCTGCAGCGTCTGGAACGTGCGACCGATGCCGCGGCGCGAAAGTTCGAGCGGCGACATCCCGGTGACGTCCTCGCCGCAGAAGCGGACTGCGCCGGACGTTGGCCTGATCTGTCCGAGGATGCTGTTGAACAGCGTCGTCTTGCCCGATCCGTTCGGGCCGATCACGCCGACGATCTCGCCCGGTCCGACCGACATCGAGACGCCGTCGACGGCCTTGATCGCGCCGTACGCCTTGCGCACGTCGCTCACTTCCAGGAATGCCGTTTGCGCAGTCATTTCGCCGCGGCTTTCCGGAAGCGCTCCGGAAGCGACAGAAGACCGCCGGGCAGCCAGATCATCAGCGCGACGACCGCGAAGCCGAATGCGGCGAGATACCAGCTCTGCATGAACCGCAGCCATTCCGGCAGCAGCACGACGACGACCGTTCCGAGCACAGGGCCGAAGAAACGGCCCGAGCCCCCGACGATGATCGCAAGCAGCATCGTGAGCGACGCGGAGAAATGGAACGGGCCGGGTTCGACGAACTGGACGAGCGCGGCGAGATAGACGCCGCCCACGCCGGCGCACGCGGCGCCGATCGCGAACGCGAGCAGCGTGTACGCGGTGATGTTGACGCCGAGAGATTCCGCGCGGATCGGATTGTCGCGCAGCGCGGCGAATGCGCGTCCCCAGGGCGAGCGCAGCAGCAGCCACAGCGCGAGCGCGAGCAGCAGCACGGAGATGTACGTGAAGTAGAAGAACGGGAGCGGGCGGTCGAACGAATATCCGAAGAGCGAGGGCCGCGGAATCCCGGAGATCCCGAACGTCCCGCCGGTGATCTTCTCCTCGTTGCGCATCGCGAGGTAGACGAGCACGTTGAATCCGAGCGTCGCGAACGCGAGGTAATGGTGCTGGACCCGCAACGCCGGAAAGCCGAGCGCCAATCCGACGATGAAGCAGGCGAGCGCCGCGACGGGCAGCACCGCGAAGAACGGGAGCCCCAGCTTCAGCAGGATCGCTGCGAGATACGCGCCGATCCCGAAGAATGCCGCCTGGCCGAGCGACATCTGCCCCGCGTAGCCGACGGTCAGGTTGAGGCCCATCGTCGCCATCAGGTACACGCAGAACAGCGTCATCAGGTAGACGCCGTAGCCCTTGAGGAAGCTCGGCAGCACGGCGATCGCCACGAGCGCGACGACGAGCGCAACGAGCCGAGGCCGCGTCATACCTTGCGCTCCTCTGCCTTGCCGAGGAGTCCCTCGGGACGCACGAGGATGACGACGAGGAACAGCATCAGCGCGACGCCCTCCTTGTATGCCGGAGAGACGTAGAACCCGACGAGGTTTTCGAGCACGCCGATCAGGACGCCGCCCAGCAGCGCACCGCGCGTCTGGTTGAAGCCGCCGATGATTGCGGCGAAGAACGCCTTCTGTCCGATCGAATCGCCCATGTCGAACTTCGCGAGATACGTGGGCGTCACGAGCAGCGCGGCGACCACCGCCAGCACGGCATTGATGAGGAACGTATAGAGCACCATGCGGCGCACGTCGATGCCGAGCACCCGCGCGGCTTCGGCGTTTTGCGCGACGGCCTGCATCGCGCGTCCGGTGAGCGTTCTGTTGAGGAACATCTGCAGCCCGACGACGATCGCGCCCGCCATAACGAGCGTGCCGATGTCGGCGTACGAGACGTTGACGCCCGCGACCGCGAATTGGCCGAAGGGAAACGGGCTCGCGAATGCATGCGCTTCCGCGCTGTAGCCGGCTTTGACCGCCGACTTGAGCCCGATCGACAGGCCCAGCGTGGCGATCACCAGCGGAATCACGCCGTGACGGATCAGCGGGTCGACGATGACGCGCTTGAAACCCGCGCCGAGCAGCAGCATCGCCGCCGCGCACGCAAGCAGGAAGGCGAGCCACAGCGGCGCCCCGAACGCCGCGAACAGCAGCATTGCGAACGCCGGAAGCATGACGAACTCGCCCTGAGCGAAGTTGATGACGCCCGCCGCCTGCCACAACAACGTGAAGCCGAGCGCGGCGAGCGCGTAGATCGCTCCGGTTGCGATTCCCGAGACGACGAGCTGGATCAACTCGCTCATCAGAGCAGCCTCGCTCCGGGTACCGCTCGCGTGGCGTTGAAGGTCAGCTGACGATCACGCCGACTCGGGAGGCCCCTGCCTGCAGTCTATTTCGCGGAGGCGGGCGGCAACGTCGCGGTGACGACCTGTTTGCCGTTTTCGACCTTGACGAGGAAGCTCTCGCGATCGAGATCGCCGTTCTTGTCGAACGTGACGTCGAGCAGCACGCCGGGGTTGTCCTTCACGGAGATCGTCGCGCCGTGCAGCGCCGCGGCGAACGCCTTCGGATCGACCTTGCCGATCTTCTCGGTGACCGCCTTGACGACGTACATCCCGCTGTAGCCCTTCATCCCGTTGTGGTCGCTTTTGTACTTGTACTCTGCCTGGAACTTCTGGTCGAACGCCTTGATCGCCGGCTGCGGCGCATCGGGCGTGAGCCCGACGTGCGCGATCGCTCCGTTCGCGGCGTCGCCGGCCAACTCGATAACCTTCTGCCCCGTGAGCGTGGTCTCTCCGATGAGCGGCTTGTCGTAGCCCTGCTTGCGGAGCTCGCGCAGCGCGCGCGCGGATTCCTCCTCGTTCAGGTAGAGGAACAGCGCGTCGGCGCCCGATTGCTTCGCCTTCAGCACCGGGCTCGAGAAGTCGACCTGGCCGGGGTCCGTCGAGATATCGGCGGCGACCTTGATCCCCTGGGCTTCGAGCGCCTTCGCCATCGTGTCGCGGCCGCCTTTGCCGAAGTCGTTGTTCACCCACATCAGCGCGACCGACTTCGCCTTCAACGTGTCCTTGATGTACCGGGCGACCTTGGGCATCGCCGTCGCCTGCGTGAACGAGGTCCGGAAAATGTACGGGTTGCCCTTTTCGGTGATCGCCGCCGCTTCTCCGCCGGTGAAGTTCGGGATTTCGGCGCGCTGCGTTTCAGCCATGCTGACGATGATCGAGCCGGAGAACACGGGCCCCATCACGACATAGGCGCTTTCGTCGACGGCCTTCTGCGCCAGCGCTTTCGCCACGCCCGGGTTCGACTGCGTGTCGTTCGCCGTGTACTCGACCTTGCGTCCGAGGATTCCGCCGGCAGCGTTGATCTCCTTGACCGCGAGCTTGACGCCGTTGTTGAAGTTGGTGCCTGCGGTGGTGCCCGTCCCCGACAGCTCGACGAGCCCGATGAGCGTAATGGCTTTTTGCTGCGCGAGTGCGGGGCCTGCCATCGCTGCCGCGAACGAGAGCGCGACGGCGAGCAGCCGGACGGAATGGTTCATTGTCTCCTCCTCGAGTTGAAGTAAAGCGGGCACATCGATTTCGCCCCGGAGCCCGATGTTTCCCCTTTCGACGCGGTGCGGATGCTCCGGCGGAACCCGAATCTTCGGGATTGGGGAGGCGGCTGTCAATTGCGATTATCGAAAAAGGGGGCGATAATCGCCCAAACGCGGCCTTGGGCCGCACGGTACCCGATCCGAAAGAAAGTTCGATGACCCGAGCACCGGCGCGGACTGCGCCTGCGGCACCGCGAGGAGAGCTCGAGCGGGCGTCGGGCGGGCAAAGGCCTTCCGTCGCCGCGGAGATCGCGGCACACGCCGGCGACCCGAACTTCATGGCGTCGCTCGCGCGCGGGCTCGCGGTGATCCGCGCGTTCGCGCAGCAGCGCACGCGGCTCTCGACGGCGCAGCTGAGCCTGCGCACCGGCATTCCGCGCGCCGCGGTGCGCCGCGTGCTCTACACGCTGTGCGCGCTCGGCTACGCGGGCACCGAGGACGGACGCACGTTCCTGCTGCATCCGCAAATCCTCGCGTTGGGTTACGCGTACCTCTCGTCGATGCCGCTCGCCGCGTCCGCCCAGCCGCTGCTCGACCAGGTGAGCCGCACGGTCCACGAATCGTGCTCGATGTCGGTGCTCGACGGCGACGACGTCCTGTACGTCGCTCGCGCGTCGACGAGCCAGCGGATCATGTCGATCGATCTCGGCATCGGCAGCCGGCTGCCCGCCTACTGCACGTCGATGGGCCGGGTCCTGCTCGCGAACCTCGCGCCGACGGATCTGGCTGCGTACCTGCGCCGCGTCAAGCTGCTGCCGCTGACGCCGCGCACCGAGCTCTCGAAGGACGCGCTCGCCGGAATCCTTCAGACGATCCGCACGAAGGGATATGCGGTCGTCGACCAGGAGCTCGAGATCGGCCTGCGCTCGATCGCCGTCCCGGTCGTCGCGTCGGAAGGACGAGTCGCCGCGGCGCTCAACGTCGGCACGCAGGCCGCTCGCGTCACGATAAGCGAGATGGAGAAGCGCTTTTTGCCGGTGCTGCGCGCCGCTGCGCGCGATCTCGGAATGCTGCTCCGGTGAGCCGGAGTGGGTTGGCCGCTCAGGTCACCGACACCCGCTTCGCGCGAACCGGCAGCGTGCGTCGCGAAACCTTGCCGACGAGAAACCGGACCGACTGCCGGGCGCGTGCAGCGACGGTCGCCAGCGGAAGCTGGACATAGTCGTCGTTGAATACCTCGAAGCTGTAGTCGCCGCGGTAGCCGATCGCGTCGAGACGCCGGACCAGCTCGGCAATGTCGGCGCTGTGGGCACCTTCACCGGGAAAGACGCGGAAATGCCGCGCGGTATTGATCCGCTCGTCGGGCGAGCGGACTTCCTGCCACATGAAATCGGAGAGCTGCACGAAGAGGATCTTGTCCGGATCGACTTCGTCGAGCGCATCGAGCGGAGTCTTCGTCGCGAGCATGTGGTACGAATCGATGGCGAGCCCGAGATTCGCGCGATCCGCGCGAAGCACGAGGTCCCAGGCCTGCGGCATCTCGTTAACCCGCCGGCCCCACGAGAGCGCCTCGTACGCGATGCGGATCCGGAACGGGATCGCGAGCATCGCGAGCTTGCGCAGATCGCGAACGTAGGCCTCCGGATCGTCGGTCGCGTGCGTCGACGTGCTCGAGCACACGAGCAGCACCCTCGAGCCGAGCGCGTGGCACATCGTGAGCATCGCTCGCGCGATATCGAGCTTGTAGGCGTGAAGGCGTCCCGAGAGACCCTCGAAGTCGCGCAGCACCTGGAACCCGGTGACGCGCAGGCTGCTCGCGCGCACCGCCTCGATTGCCGCAGCTTCGCCGCCGGGATGGCCGGCGATGTCGCGCGCCTGCAGCATGATCTGCGTGAAGCCGGCATCGCGAACGGCGCGCAACTTGGCCTCGAGCGGACCCGCGAGCGTGATCGTGTCCATCCCGAACTGATCGATGTTCATTGCTGTTCGCGCGCCGACGCCGCGGTGCTTTCCGCTGCCAGGGGGCTCACCACGAGCTCGATCGTCACGCCGCCGAGATAGATCTGCGTGAGCGCGCCCTTGTCGCTCGGCTGGATCGGATTGCGATCGACGAACACGACACCGCGTTCGCGCAGCACGGCGACTGCTGCGCGCACGTCGGGCGCGCCCAGCCCGACCCGCAGCAACCGTTCGTCCCACTCGATGTCCTCGGACCCGGGCGGAGGCTCGATCAGCTGCATGTAGAACTTGTGGCACGGCGATTCGAGCAGCGTGCCCTTCGGCATGATCCCGAAATACTTGCCGCCGGGAAGCACCGAAAAGCCGAAAAGCTCCCTGTAGAAGTCGATCCAGTCGTCGGTGCGATCCTCGAGGATCGATTGGACAACGCCGAAATAGTGCATGTCCGCGAGAGCGGGCGGACTGCGATCGATACCGGGGAGCGCGACGAAATCGACATCGTAGATCGAAAAATCACGGTACCTGTCGACGAAATACAGAAGCGAGTCGCCAACGCCATGGATTCCCGGGATGTTTAGCTCCATCGCCGAGGCGCGCGTCGGCATCTCCCAGGCGCCGAGGTCGAGTGCGCGGCGCCACGCGAAGTCCGCGTCGCGGACTCGGAACGCAATCGCGGTGAGCGCGGGTGTGGCCCCGGGCGCCTCCATTCCGGGCAGCGCCTCGGGATGCGCGTTGACGATCAGGTTCATCGAGCCCTGGCGATAGAGCATCACTTCGCGCGAGCGATGCCGGGCGACAGCCGCGAAACCCATTCGTTGCAACAGGCCGCCGAGCGCCTGCGGCTGCGAAGTGGCGAATTCGATGAACTCGATGCCGTCCATCCCCAGCGGATTGCTGGGCTCGGGATTGTGCTCGTGTAGATGCATGGGCGTCCTCGAGAGCGTTCCGGAAAACGGACGCGGAAGATCAGGGCGTCGACGGGAGCCCGACGCGTGCGCGCTGCGAGGGCCGCGGACGGGCGCGCATCGAGCGAGCTACTTCATCACCAGGTTCAGATAGAGCCAGATCAGGATCATCGCCCCCAGTATCGACATGATCCACCCCGCTGGGTGGAAACGCCCGTCGGGCGACTTCCAGATGAGGCCGCTGATGAAGCCGCCGAGGATCGAACCTCCGATCCCGATGAGTACGGTCAGCCACCACGCCATCGGAATCGTTCCGGGGTAGAACCATCGTGCCAGAATACCCACGATCAGGCCGACGATGATCGTCCAGATGATGTGCATGATTCCCATGAGAATTCCTCGCGATTGTTGTTGTCCCCCGGCGCACGGGCGGGAGCCCGGGCGATCCCTCGGGTTCGGAACCCGTGCGCGTCGATGCTAGCACAGCCCCTCCCGCGGGAACTCTCGCGTAAGGACGCAGGCACGCGCGGCGACTGATGACTACGATGACTGCCGGAGGTGCGCGATGAACCGACTTGGCTCCCTTTTGCGCGCGTGCGCTGGCGCGGGACTCCTCGCCGCGGCGTCGTTCGCGGCGCTCGGCGCTTCCGCCGCTGCGGGCGCGACGTGTGCAGCGAAAAGCGGTCCGCGGATGACGGCGCTCGTCGAGCTCTATACGTCGGAGGGTTGCGACAGCTGTCCTCCCGCCGATCGATGGCTGTCGTCGACTTTTCCTGCGGATGCCAATTCGGAAAATGCGATCGCACTCGCGTTCCACGTCGACTATTGGGATCGCCTCGGGTGGAAAGATCGCTTCGCTGCGCCCGCATGGACCGAGCGGCAGTACGCGATGGCGCGCGCGAACCGCTCGCGCCTCGTCTACACGCCGCAGATCCTGCTGCAAGGCCACGATTTCTCCGACTGGCGTGGCGGACGGAGCGCGGCCGCAGTCGCCGCGATCGCCGCGAAACCGGCGCGCGCACAGATCGCCGTCGAAGCGGTGCCGCAGCGCGACGCGATTGCCGTCAGGGCAAGCGCGAGCGTTCCCTTGAGCGGCGACAGGAAGAACACCGCGCTCTTCGTTGCGCTCGCCGACAGCCGGCTCGTTTCCGACGTAAAGGCCGGCGAAAACGCCGGCGTGCGCCTGACGCACGATCACGTCGTCCGCGTGTTGCGCGGGGGGATCGCGGTGTGTGCGGCCGGCGAGGTCGCCACCGATGTCACGTTGCCGCTGCCTGCAGAATCCGGCATGGCGGCTACCGTCGTCGCGTTCGTGCAAAACACCGATAACGGAGACGTCCTGCAGGCGCTCGCGCTGCCGCTCGCGGCGAACGCCTGCGCGGTCCCGCGCTGAGCCCATCGCGCGTAGGAAATTAGGGTCAGAGACGACTTTCTTGGGTCACCGTCCGCGCGGCGGTCTTGCTCGGAAGTCGTCTCTGACCCTACTCTTGCGCGCTGGCGCGCGCCTCCAGAATCGCGACGGCCGGCAGCGTCTTGCCTTCGAGGAACTCGAGGAACGCCCCTCCGGCCGTCGAAATGTAGGAAATCCGGTCGGCGACGCCGAACTTGTTGATCGCCGCGATCGTGTCGCCGCCGCCGGCGATCGAGAACGCCGACGACGCGGCGATCGCCTCGGCGAGTGCCTTGGTTCCGGCCGCGAACGCATCGAACTCGAAGACGCCGATCGGCCCGTTCCACACGATCGTCGCCGCCTTGTCGACGATCATCTTGAGCGCGGCGACCGACGTCGGGCCGATGTCGAGGATCATGTCGTCCGCATCGAGATTCTCGATCGCCTTGAGCGTCGGCTTCGCGCTCGCCGAGAATTCCCTTGCGCAAACGGCATCGACGGGGATCGGAACCTTGCCCGGGAATTCGTCGAGAATCGCCTGCGCCGCCGGAACGAGATCGGGCTCGACCAGCGACTTCCCGACATGACCGTGCGCGGCGAGTATGAACGTGTTCGCGATCCCGCCGCCGACGATCAGCGCGTCCACCTTCTCGGCCAGCGTCTTCAACACCGTGAGCTTCGTCGAAACCTTCGAACCGCCGACGATCGCAAGCAGCGGTCGGGCCGGATTCGCGAGCGCCTTGCCGAGCGCATCGAGCTCGGCGGCCATCAGCGGGCCCGCGCAGGCGATCGGCGCGTATTTCGCGACGCCGTGCGTCGTCGCCTCCGCGCGATGCGCCGTTCCGAACGCATCGTTGACGTACACATCGCAGAGCTTCGCGATCTTGCGCGCGAGCGCGTCGTCGTCCGCCTTCTCGCCCTTGTTGAACCGGCAGTTCTCGAGCAGCACGACTCGACCCGGCGCGAGCGCTGCATGCCACGCACCGCCGTCCACCCAGTCCTTTACGAGCGGCACGTCCATCGCGAGAAGCTCGGAAAGGCGTTTCGCGATCGGGGCGAGCGAATCGGGGGCTGTGAAGATGCCTTCCTTCGGTCGCCCGAGGTGCGACGTGACCATTACCGCGGCGCCGCGGGTCAGCGCGTCGCGAATTCCCGGTACCGACGCGCGAATCCGCGAATCGTCGGTGATTGCGCCGGCGTCGTCCTGCGGAACGTTGAGATCGGCGCGGATCAGCACGCGCTTTCCGCGAACGTCGACGTCGGCGAGCCGAACGAGGCCCATGATCGTCCCCTAGATGTGATAGTCCAGCGGCTGCAGCGTCTCCATGTCGACCAGGCGCACGCGCCGGCCGTGCGACCGCGCCCGCATCTCCACCAGCTCGTCATTGATGCGGCTCGCCGTCGTGACGAACAGAAACGGGAAGATCGAGTGAGTCACCGCTGCTGCGCCGCCGATCAGCATTCGACTGCCGAATCGGAACGCGAAGCGCATGTGCTGCAGATAAGTCTCGCCGACCGAGGCCGGATGGGCGGTGAACGGATTGGTCATCGTGATTTCCCGGAGCAGAAAGTTCGAGTGTCGGATCAGGAGGAAAGGAAAGCGCGCCACGGACCGGCTCG
>DASSGI010000128.1:0-3578 GCA_035857655.1 Casimicrobiaceae bacterium
GCACAATCCGAGCTAATGGCGCAGTTTGATGCGTGGAGTCCGGGCGTCGAATCGCGCATTCCGGGCGAGCTTCGACCGCTGGCGACGATCTTCCGAGCGGAGAACGTCTTCACGACCATCGAGCGCGCCGACGAGATGTGCGATTTCACCGGGCTTCCGATCGCGGACCTCGTTGCGTTCAAGCCGGAACGTCTTGCGCTGCACGAGACGCTCGTGCGCGTCACCGCCGATGTCTCGGTGCCTGATGGCACAAAGATCGAGGATCTCGGCATCAATTTTCGCGAGATCGTCTCCGTCGTACTGAGTCGGTACGTCGGCCCGAGAATGGGCGCAATAAACGAGACTTACGATGCGCTCCGCAGGCAGGTCTCGAGGCTGATCGCTTCCGAGCTGGCGCCGCTCTTTCCGCAAATGGCTGGTACGCCGCCAAGTGCGCGATCAGAGCAACGCACCGGGTTCTTCGCGCGGCTCATGGGTCGCGCGACGACGACGCCGACCGCGGAAGAGCCCAACCATCGCGAGCGACGCCTCGTCGCCGAGTGGGAAGCGAAAGCCGCCGCGGCGACGGACCCGGCGCGCGAGGCGGCCTACAGCGCGCTTGCGCGCATCGTCTCCGCATTGCTGATCCGTCACGACCGCGTCTGGGGAAGCCCGGAGCTGATCGCATCGCTCGCGACGGACCTCGCATGCAACCACGCGGGAAGCGAGGCAATCGGTGCGCTCGTCGCGCCGTGCATCGCCGAAGCCGCGGCTCGCGAGGGCTACAAGCTGCTGCCGCGCAACGAGCATCCAGTCGTGATGAACACCAAAGGCGCTTCCGCCGCGGGCAAGAGCACGCTCCGTCCGCTGCAGAAGAAACTCGCGTCCGCGATCGGCGTCGACTGGACGGATTTCGCGCTGATCAGTCCCGACATCTGGCGCAAGAGGCTGCTCGACTATGGCGCGCTCGGCGATGCTTACAAATACGCCGGCGCGTTCAGCGGTGACGAGCTCGCGATCGTCGACGAGAAGCTCGACCGCTACATGGCGGACAAGGGCAGGCGCGGCGAGATGCCGCACCTGCTGATCGACCGGTTCCGTTTCGAGACCTTCGCGCCCCACTCGGAGGAAGCCGGCAGCAACCTGCTGACTCGCTTCGGGCACCGCGTCTATCTGTTCTTCGTGATCACGCCGCCCGCGTCGCTCGTCGAGCGCGCGTGGAACCGCGGCCTCGAAGTCGGCCGCTACAAGGCGGTCGACGACACGCTCGCCCACAGCGTCGAGGCGTACACGGGAATGCCCGAGCTCTTCTTCACGTGGGTCGAGCGCAAGGACAAGCGCCTGGTGTTCGAGTTCGTCGACAACAGCGTCGCGCAGGGCGAACGCCCGCGGACGATCGCGTTCGGCACGAACGAGATCCTCAATGTGCTCGACGTTCGCCGGATGCTCGACATCGAGCGCTTCCGTCGCGTCGACGTCGACGCGCGCTCACCCGAGCGCCTGTTCCCCGACGCGCGGTTTCTTGCGGCGGAGGTCAACGCGGGGCTCCTCGGCGCATGCGTCGCCAAGTTCCGGGAGATCAACTTCGCTGACCAGGCGACGGGCTGCATCTATCTGCATCTGTCCGCGGGGGTTGCCGATTGGATCGACGCGCCGTCGCTCGAGAGAGCCGCTTCCGATCCCGATGTGCGTGCGGGACTTCTAGCTGTCGCGCCGAATCTCTTCGAACGCTCGATTCGCGCGATCGACGCACCCTGTTATCTGCCCGCGCCCGGCGCGCCCGATGCGATCCCGACGCTTGGCGCATGGGGACGCGAGCCGGCGCTGATCGCCCAGCGCTGACCATCATTGGCTGCGCAGCCGGCGCCGTTGCCCGCGCTGCCAGCGCACTGTCGCAATTCCGACACCATTCCCGATTGACCACTAGGGAATGAAAGAAAAACGCTTGGCACCGCTAAGTCTAGTATGCTAGCTTCCGCCGAGGAGAAGGCGTGCGGACTGGATAGCCGCGGTTCGCCGTCACGCTGAAGATTGAAGAAACGGGAGCCGTCAAATCGCCGAACGCGAAGCATTCGTGACCGAGCATCGATGACCGCGGCGCTCGATCGGACGGATGTCACGAAAAACGAGCTGGCTGCCGAGGTGCTTCAGTCCTATCGAGAATTGCGACTTCGCGTCATCGGCGCCGGCATGCCCCCGGCGATCTGGCCGGGAGACATTCTGTCGATCCTTCCGTGCGGAATCGCCGACGCCAGCCCCGGAGACATCGTGCTGTTCACGCGCCACGGCCGCATGTTCGCGCATCGCGTGGTTGCGCGATGGGGTGAATGCCTCGTCACGCAAGGCGACGGCGTTCCGGATCCCGATCCGCCGGTGAAACCCGGCGAGCTCGTCGGACGCGTGTTCGAAATCCTCCGTGGGCGAAAGACATTGCGCCCGAAGCCCAAGCTGTCGGTCGGCGGACGTATCGCCGCCGCGCTCGCGTCCCGCTCCGAGAGCGCGGGCCGCCTGCTGGCGCGATTGCACGGATTGCCGGGCGGCGCGGGATCGTGAGCTCTTTGATATCGGCCTGACCCGCCGCACCCATGGCGAGAATTTCAAACCTCGACTTCTACGCGATTCTCGGCGTCCATCCGAACGCCGAGGACATCGTAATCCGCGCGGCGTTCAAGGCGCTCGCGCAGCGCTATCACCCCGATCGCTTCAACGGCGCGAAGGACGAAGCGCATCGGCGGATGGCCGATCTCACGAACGCGTACGAAACGCTCGCCGACCCCGCGCGCCGGCGCAAGTACGATCGCCGCCGCGGACTCAGCGCGCGCCAGGCGAGGTTCTATTTCAAGAACCCGGAACGCGAGCGGTATCCGCCGTTCACGGCGTTTGCACTGCGCGCCGCCGCGCGCAAGGCGCAGTACTACCGGAACGCGGTCTTCGTGCTGATGGGCGTCGTCGTCATTCTCTCCGCGTTCAACGTGCACCAGCACGCCGCGCAGATCCGCGAGCTCTTCACGTGGAACCGCCCGGTTGCGGGCACGATCAGCAGCGTGACTCCGGATGCAGCGGCGACCACGGCAGCGCCCTCGCCGGCGAGCGCCGATGGAGCAGCAGCGACCACCGCAACGAACGTACGCGTCATGCCCATTACGCAGGGCGCGACGCGCGCAATCGTTCCGAGTGTGTCCGATCCACAGCCGGCGTTGGCGGCGCCCGACGCAGCGGCCGAGGCGCCGCCGATCACGGCGCCACCTGTTACTGCATCACCCGCTTCGACGCCGCCTGGCGCTGCACAAGCCCCTGCCCCGTCGCCTGTGACCGCGCCCCCCGTTGCTTCCTCGGGCCCTGTCACTGCAGCACCCGCTGCGGCCCCCTCGCCTGTGAGCACGCCACCCTCTGCAGCTCCGGCGCCTGTCACCGCACCCCCCGTTGCGGTTTCGCCTCCCGTTGCAGCTCCGCCTGTCACCGCACCCCCCGTTGCAGTGTCGCCGCCCGTTTCTTCCCCGGAAGCGGCGCACCCGCCTGCGCGACCTGCTACCGTTGAGCCGCAGAAAGCGGCGGGCGTGGCGCCCAAGGAAGCGAAGCATCCCGCCTCGCCGAAGCCC
>DASSGI010000129.1:0-7845 GCA_035857655.1 Casimicrobiaceae bacterium
GCGTACGCATCCGCACGCGATGCCCGAAGCGCCGGCGCCGGGACCCGTCTTGTCGACGACAACGATGTCCGCGCCCGAACCTGCATGACGGGCCTCGAGCTCCATCGCCAAATGCCACGCCGTCGACAGACCATGGATCCCGGCGCCGACGACGACGTGGCGCACGGATGCGGGAACGGCGTTGCTCATCGGATCTCCTCGAACGTCTGACATCCCGGGCGGCGGGTGCCGTCCCGGTTGCGGATTGTCGCCGATCAGCGGGTCGACATCCAGTGCAAGGCGCGAGCGATTTCAACGTGCGACGCACCGCAAAAATTTACGGCCGCACCTCGTCTCGTTGTAAGCTTCGGCAGGCATACGCCTCTGGGGAGTCGCGCGAACGCACGCGATGAGAGTCGGCCTTCCGATGTACGACCCGCCGGAACTGCGCCGGGAAGTCGACGCGTGGTGGCGCGGCCTCGCTCTGTCGTTCCGAAGCGAAGGCATCGCGAATGTGCCCGACTTCCTCGATCGCAGCATCGCGTTCGACGCGCTCTGGAGCGCTCCGGATCTGCTGTTTGCGCAAGCCTGCGGCTATCCGATGGTCGGTCGCTGGGCCGGGCGTCTCGAATATCTCGCGACGCCGCGCTACGCCGCGCCGGGTTGCGAGGGCACGAGCTATTGCAGCTGGATCGTCGTCGCAGCGGATTCGCCGGCGGGCACCGTCGAGGATCTGCGCGGCATGCGATGCTCGATCAACAGCCGCATTTCGCATTCGGGCTACAACGCATTGCGTGCACTCGTCGCGCCGCTCGCGGAGCAGGGGAAATTCTTCGGATCGGTCATCGAGAGCGGCGGCCATCTCGAAAGCCTGAAGCAGATACGGAGCGGCGAAGCCGATGTTGCGGCGATCGACTGCGTGACGCATGCGCTGTTGAGTCGCTGCCGGCCCGATGTCGTCGCCGCGACTCGAATCATCGGGCGCACCGTCGAGGCGCCTGGTCTGCCGTACGTAACGCGCGCTCCAGCCGAATCCGACCTGATGCAGCGTCTGCGCGCCGGGCTTCTTCGCGCATTCGACGACCCTCGCTTGCGGCCCGTCCGTGACGAGCTTCTCATTGCAGGCCTCGACATGCTGCCTGTCGCTACGTATCGCTGCATGACCGACTGGGAAGCGGACGCGCGCCGCCGGTGCTATTTCGAGCTGGGCTGAGCGCGGGATCCTTCCGCCCTGGCGTCGTCGGATGCACCGCCGGGAGCTCGCGAGCTCGTCCAGATCCGATGCGGTAGACTGATGCGATCCATGCGCCTCGACGACCGGCGATCGCGAAAATCCTTGCTGGCGATGCTGTCGGTCGCGACGGTCGCGGCGACGCTTTCGCTGCCTGCAGGCGCACACGCCTATCTGCAACGCGCGCAGCCTGCTGCCGGCAGCTCGGTCCGTGAATCGCCGGGCGAGCTCACGCTGTGGTTCACGCAGAAGATCGAGCCCGCCTTCAGCGAGGTTCGCGTGCTCGACCCCGCCGGGAAGCAGATTGAGGCCGGCGCGCCTCGATTCGACTCGGTTGGTGCCAAGGTGCTGCGCGTCTCGCTGCCGAAGCTCGCTGCGGGAACCTACCGCGTGAAGTGGCGAATCCTGTCGGTCGACACGCACGTCAGCGAAGGCGAATTCACGTTCGATGTCGCGCCCTAGGCGAGTCCCCGCCGGCCTCGCGCGACCCGCGCGATGAACGCGCTTTTCGTCGCCGCGCGCGCGATTCATTACGCGTCGGCCCTCGTGCTCCTCGGCGAGCTCGTGTTCGCGATCGCCGTCGCACCGTACGGCTGGCGCAATCGGAAGCGAGGCGATCCGGCGCACGCGTCGCGCATTTTCCGCGTCATGCTAGGGGCGATCATCGCCGGCGTTGCGTCGGGCGCCGTGTGGTTCGTGCTCGAAGCGGCGGCGATGAGCGGGATGCCGATCCGATCGGCGGTCAATCGCGAAACGCTCGCGCTCGTTGTCGGGGAAACCTCGTTCGGCCGCGTGTGGATGTTTCGCGGCGGCCTTCTCGTCCTGCTGTTCGTAATCGCGGTCGCGATCCGCCGCTCGACATCCGTCACCGGGACATCGATGCTCTGCGCGTTCGGCACGCTCGCGGCGGGTCTCTACGTCGGCGCGCTCGCGTGGGCCGGCCACGCCGCTGCGGGCCAGGGCGGCGAGGACGACGTCGAAACGCTCGGCGACGTCGTGCACCTGCTCGCCGCCGGTGCATGGCTGGGTTCGCTGCCCGCGCTCATCGATGCGCTTCGGGCTTCCCATCCGGACGAGATCGCCGCTCGAGCCGCGCGGCGCTTCTCGACGGTCGGACTCGCGAGCGTCATCGCACTCATCGCCAGCGGCTTCGTCAATGCGTGGTACCAGGTCGGCAACGTTCCGGCGCTGTTCGGAACGCTCTACGGCCGGTTGCTGCTCGCCAAGCTCGCGCTCTTCGCTGCGATGATCGTCGTTGCCGTCGTCAATCGCGGAATCCTCGCGCCGCGCGTCGTCGCCGGACGCCGGGGAGCGCGAGCATGGTTGCGACGCAATGCGCTGATCGAAATCGTTCTGGGACTCGGCGTCGTCGTGATCGTCGGCCGGCTCGGCGTCACGGTTCCGGGCGCGCACGAGCCGGTGCTGTGGCCGTTCGCACACACGCTATCGAGTTTGCCGATCGAGCAATCGGCATGGATGCAGCTCATCGCTGCCGGCGCGGCGATGATCGCGGCCGCCGGCGCGATCTTCTTCCTGGCAGGCATCCTGCGCCGACCCCCGTGCGTCCGCTTCGGCGCGGTTGCGTCGATCGTCGTGCCCGTTGCGTTCCTCGGCTGGTTTCTCGTCGTGCCGGCGCATCGAACGACCTATGCATCGTCGCCGGTCGGCTACACGACGAAGGCTGTTGCTTCCGGCGCTGCGCTCTACGCTTCGAGCTGCAGCGAATGTCATGGACGCGACGGTCGCGGCAGTGCGTCCGCCGCCGTCACGACCGGCGCTCGACCGATGGATCTCGGCGAGCAAATCCAGCTGCGGAAAGGAGGCGATCTCTTCTGGTCGATCGCACACGGGGTTTCGGGAACACCGATGCCCGAATTCGGCTCCCGGCGTTCGGAGGTCGAGATCTGGAGCCTGATCGAGTTTCTCGACGCGCAGTCGGCGGCGCGCAACGCGGCCGCGATGACCGAGCGAGTGAAACCGTTATTGCCGGTTCCCGCACCGGACTTTACCTATGAGCTTGCGGGAGCCCCGCAGCGGACGCTGGTCGATTCGCGCGACGAGCGCGTGATCCTGCTCGTCCTCTACACGTTCCCGGAGTCGCTGCCTCGCCTCGCCGACATTTCCGCGAATCTTCGCGCGTACGGCACCGCCGGCGCGCGCGTCATCGCGGTAGCGCTCGACGGCGCGTCGGCGACGGAGGCTTCGCGCGCGGTTGCGGGCGGCGACGCGATCCTCGCTTCCGCCACTGCGGACGTCGGTGAGGCCTACAGGCTGTTCGCGCAGCCGCCCGACGAATTCGATGACACGATCCCCGCGCACCTCGAATACCTGATCGACAGGCAGGGGCAGCTTCGCGTGCGCTGGATCGGCATTCCTGCGAGCACGGACGAGCGCCGCGCCGCGACGCTTCGCGAGATCGGCGTGCTGTTCCGCGAGCCGCCGCGACCCGTGCCGCAATGGGGGCATCGTCACTAGCGCTGCGACCAGCACTCGTCGACAGATCGCTCCCGGCAGAATGCACGCGAAGATTCGGGTAGCATATCGAGCGCGATGGGAATTTCGATCCTGCTCGTTTCCACCACCACCCGGTGGTTCGGCGCCGCACGAATGCCGCGCGCGTTTGCGCATGCGGGATTCGACGTCGCGCTGCTCGCGCCGAAGGACTCGCTTGCGGAGAAAAGCCGCTTCGTCGGCAGGGTCGGACATCTTCCCGACAACGCGACGCCGCGGGACTGGATCTACGCGTTCGCCGCAACGGTGAAGGCCACCGCGCCGCGCATCGTCGTCCCCTGCAACGACATGTCGCTGCGTCTCCTCGACCGCCTCGCCCAGGCGCCTCCCGACGACATGGCATCCGAGCTCAAGCTGCAGCTCGGTGAGTTGATCCGCGAATCGCTGGGCGACCCGAGGTTCTACGGGACGAGCATCGACACGACGCTGCTGCCGCCGGCTGCGCGAGCGCTCGGCGTTCGCGTGCCCGAGCATGCGATCGTCGCGGATTTGGCCGCTGCGGATGCGTTCGCGTCTGCGCACGGCTACCCTGTCGTCGTGAAGCGCAGCTCCGCCCCCGCGAGCGACGTCGTGGCGATCGCCACCAACCGCGATTCGCTCCGACGTGCGTTTGGCGCGCCCGCGACCACGGGACCAACCGATCGCGCCGCGGCGGGCACGTGGCTCGTCCAGCAACATGTTCGCGGCCGCATATGCCGCGAGAACCTCGCTGCATGGCGGGGAAAGCGGCTTGCGGGATTCGCCGTCGAACGCTTCGCCGGAGACGATGAGGCCAAAGGTCCTGCGACGGTGATCCGGTGGTTCCACTCGCCCGGTCTTCGCGATATATCGGAGCGACTCGTCAGCGGGTTCGGAATGAGCGGGCTGTTCGCAATCGAGTGCGTCGTCGACGAGCGTACGGGAGATGCTTATCTGACCGAGGTCAACCGACGGTTGACTTCCGCCATGCACATCGGCGAGCGCATCGACGTCGACCTCTGCGCGGCGCTCCATGCGGCGCTCACGGGAACCGCATCGACGTCGCGCAGCGATCCCGCGCCCGGCGAGGAGGGAATCGCCGTGTATTTCCCGCAGGAGTGGCTGCGCGATCCCGAGAGCGCCTACCTCCGCGACCATCCGGTCGACATTCCGTGGGACGATCCCGACCTCCTCGATGCAATGGTCGCGATGCGCAAGGAATGACGACCGGAAAGCTCGCACGCGGTTGCTTCGGGTGCCTCCAAAGTCCTTGAATGCAGGCTCGATGACGATACCGCCGATCTCGAGACCGGAAACCTGGCCGAGCCTGCCGCTCGACGCGTGGAGCGACACGTATGCGACGCTGCACCGATGGCTGCAGATCGTCGGCAAGGTCCGGCTTGTGCAGAGTCCGTGGCTCAACCATTCGTGGCACGCCACGCTCTATGTGACGCCGACCGGACTCACGACGGCGACGATCCCCTACGAGGACCGGACTTTCCAGATCGACGTCGATTTCGTCGAGCATCGGCTGATCGTCCGCGATAGCGACGGCCGCACCGGCGGGTTTGCGCTCGCCGCGCAGTCGGTCGCGCGGTTCCATTCGCGATTGATGGAAGAGCTTGCGTCGCTCGGACTTTCGGTGCGAATCCATCCGCGGCCGAACGAGCTTCCCGATGCGATGCGCTTCGACGAGGACGAAGCGCACTGCGCATATGATCCGGAATATGCGAATCGCTTCTGGCGCATCCTCGTGCAGTCCGACCGCGTCTTCCGGGAATTTCGCGCCCGCTTCATCGGCAAATGCAGCGCAGTGCACCTCTTCTGGGGCGCGCTCGATCTCGCGGTGACGCGGTTTTCCGGGCGTCGCGCGCCGCAGCATCCGGGCGGAGTTCCGAATCTTCCGGACTGGGTGACGCGCGAAGCGTATTCGCACGAGGTGGCGAGCTGCGGATTCTGGCCCGGGGGCGGCAGCATCGCCTATCCGGCTTTCTATGCGTACGCTTACCCCGAGCCGCCCGGATTCGCAACGGCGGCGGTGAAACCGGCCGAAGCGTTCTATAGCGCCGATTTTCACGAATTCATTCTTCCCTACGACGTCGTCCGCGGGTCGGCGACACCGGACGCGACGCTCATCGAATTCCTGCAGACGACCTACGAAGCTGCGGCGAACCTCGGCAACTGGGATCGCGCCGCATTGGAGCGCGCAGAACCTCCTCGCGCCGGCGCGTGAGACTGCCTAGCCTCCCGGCTGGGGCGCCGCTATCGAAAAAGCTTGCGAATCATGCCATCGTTCTTCGTCGTCAGATATATCTCGCCGCGATCGTCCATCCCGAAGCGCAGATCAGCACGGGGGCTGACGATGACACCTGATCACACCGCGCTGGATGAAGCTGCAGGCTGGTTGCGGGATCGGATGTCGACAGGGCCGGTGGCCGCCGGCGATCTCAAGCGTGACGCGGAGCGGAACGGCCTCGCTTGGCGGACTCTCCATCTGGCGCGGAAGTGCGACCAACAAGGGCGACTCAATCCGCAATGCACAGTCCTCGGGAAGTGGAGCGCCGGAAGTTGCATAAGCGATGGAACCAACTTTTCCACTGTGGCACTTCAAAATTCCACCGACAACGCGGCCCGGAATGATTCACAGTCGCCGAATTGGCGTCCCTATCGCTGGTTGACAGTTACCGCGCTGCAGGCTTAACGTTCGCCAACTTTCGCCGCTCGGCGGCGATTCCTAATTTGTCCTGAAGAGGCGGGGGACAATGCCAACAGCATACGCTGCACGCTGGTCGTGTGAGCTCGGCGTGCCTCCGCCGGGGCCTCTCTCCTGACACTGCTTGCTCATCCACCGTCCCGCCCATGGGAAGGCGCGGGGTAGGCTGGCTGTCCGCAACCACAAGGCAAGCAATAACTAGCAAGCTGTTTCAATTGCCCTATAGCGAGACCCAATGAAAGCATTCACGGCGCATCGACCCGATGGAGCGTTCCATACTGTGCGTTTTTCGGCGCGAGCAGGTGAGCAGCGACGCTCCACACTCGCCGACCTCGGCAACCAATGCGACTGTAGCGCGCGGGCGCAGAATCACACAGGCGCCGCGATCGGCGGCGTGGACTCTCCTACGCTGACGATGCCGAAACGCGTCCCGCGCTTCGCGATCACCGATCAGACGTGCTTAGCTTCGGACTTTTGCTCCGGGGCCGGTGCCGGAGTGTTCCAGCACATTGCCAGAAAAACTTCCAATGCCTCGGCATATCGTGCGGCGTTCGCCGGGTCGCGCTTGGCTCTCAATGCAAAGTGTTGGCGCGCCTCGTCCGGTGACGGCGGGGGACCGAGATACCAACCAAACGCTTCTTCGCGCGCGCTCGCGTGACGGACGTAATAGTTGCTCATTCGCTGCCTCCGCATTTCTAAATTTGTAGACCACCCAAGTGATCCGCGGTCCCCAACAGAATACTAAGCCGTTGGCCGCGGCGCGCAAATTTCATCCGTTCAACGGCCAGAGTTTTGTGGACTTCAAGCTACAAAAATGCAACACCGCAGAGGCTTCGGCTAGCTGATTGTGGTGTTCATGCTGTTGTACACGATCTAAGTCGGCGCACGGATGCAAAAACATCCGAGGACGGCTTCAAAATGTCGTGCCGGGCTTGAGTTAGCGCCGGAGCCGAAGCATGGCTAGGCTCGCGCAGCGTGTTAGCGCGCTCGGGAGATACTCTGGCACCGCAACCGGGGCAGCTACCTTTCGTGCATCAGAAGGAAGAACCTGCGACCGGGTCGTCACACTGAGGCCGATGGGAGTAGTTCGGAGCAGAGGCCTAATGAAAGCTTTCTAGCTACGCCGGTACGCTGACCAGGTCGGCGGGCGGTGCCGATGACGATGGCATTGCCTCTACGCTCTCATTGCGTCGCCCTGCTGCGTACCCGGCGAGATAGTCAAGCGTCGCACTCACTGCACGATCGAACAGTGGCACGGGTTCGAGAATCAGGGAGATCTTGCCGTTGCTCATCTCCCACGCGAGTTCCTCCGGCGTGAACACGATCACCGACGATCCGGACGGCGTTGAAAAGACATAGGTCGAACGCCAAGGGCTGATCCAGCTCAGCCGCGCCTGAATGCGGATGCCTTCGCGGTCGAACGCCAGCCACGTTCCTTCGACGAGATCGGCGA
>DASSGI010000130.1:0-12453 GCA_035857655.1 Casimicrobiaceae bacterium
CCGGCGAGGCGAACCTCGATCGGCGCTCTGCTTGGCAGATGAATTCCGTGCAGGCTTGCGGGCAGCGTCGCTGCATCGTTCGCGACGACCAGATCGCCACACCGCAGAAAATCCGCCAGGCTCGAGCGCGCCGTATGCGCAATCGCGCCGCCGCTCGCGATGACGAGCAGGCGCGCGTCGCCAGGCCGTTGCTCGGGGCGGGACGCAGAGATCATGCGTGCTCTTTCGCAAATGCCGTCGCGATGGCATCGGCAAGCTCGTGCGCAGCCGCCTCGGGTCGTTTGAGCGTCGCCGGATCGGCGCCCGGGACGGCGAGCGCATGCAGTGGCGTGTCCATGTCGCCAGGGTCGAGAGACAGGAAGCGCACGCCTTCGGTCATCAGCTCTTCGCCCCAGATAGCGCTCATGTGGCGTAGCGCCGCTTTCGACGCACCGTACGCGCCCCACAGCGCGTAGGCGTTGATCGCCGCATCGCTCGACACGTTGAGCACCACCGCGCCGCGCCCTTCGCGCGCGGACGCCGTCAACGCGCCGAGAAGCGTCCTGGTCAGGCGGAACGGCCCGAGGACGTTGGTTTCGAGCGCACGCGCGAAGTCTTCGCACTCGGTGTCGGCGAGAAGCGCGAGCGGCGTCGGTCCCAGGCTCGACGCGTTGTTGACCAGCACGTCGAGTCCCCCGAGTGCTGCGGTGATCTGCAGCGCGATCGGGTGAATATCCTCCTTGCGTCCGACGTCGCCCACGATGCCATGGGTCCCCGGGTGATCGCGTGCAATTCGCTCGACGTGCTCGCTTGTGCGCGCGACGAAGGCGACGCGAGCGCCGCGTCGCCGGAGCTCGCGAACGAGCGCGAGCCCAAGCCCGGAGGTGCCGCCGGTGACGGCGACTCTCGAATCGGCAAGGCTCGAATGGTTGGCGTCAATAGTCATGCCTCTTCCTCGGAGGGATTCGTTGCGGCAATGTACAAGTTAAAGTGAACTTGAAGTCAAGCGGCGAATGCGCTAACCTGCAGTCGATGGACAACCTGCTGACGATTCAGGAAATTTCGCGCCGGAGCGGCGTTGCCGCGTCGGCGCTGCGCTTCTACGAGGCGCGCGGCCTCATCCGGTCCGAGCGTGCGGGCTCGGGTCACCGCCGTTATCCGCGCGCGGTGCTCCGTCGTATCGCGTTCGTCGTGTTCGCGCAGCGCGTGGGACTCACGCTGGACGAGATTGCCGCGGAGCTCGCCAAGTTGCCGGCGCAGCGGACGCCGACCGGGCGCGACTGGGCGCGTCTTTCGAGTGCATGGACGGCGCGCATCGATGCGCGGATTGCCGAACTGCAGCGCCTCAAGGCAGGTCTCACCGAATGCATCGGTTGCGGCTGCCTGTCGCTCGGGCGCTGCCAATTCGCCAATCCGGCGGACCGCGCGGGGAGAAGCGGCCCGGGCCCGCGCTACTGGATCGGGGACAAAGCCGCGAAGGGCTGAAGATTCCTTCGCGGGCGTTGTCGATTCGCGGTGGGGCTATTCGACTAGAGAGTGGGAATCCCGGACGCGGGCCCGGGATCCGACTTCAACGCACCCAAGGAGAAATAAGCGATGCGATTCATGATGATGGTCAAGGCGGATAAGAACTACGAGGCCGGCATTCCCCCCAAGCCGGAGCTGCTCGCGGCGATCGGGACGCTCACTGCCGACATGCTGGCGGCGGGCGTGCTGGTGCAAACCGGGGGACTGCTCCCGAGCTCGACGGGTGCGAGGATTCACGTGTCGCGAGGAAAGCTGGGCGTCACGGACGGACCGTTTGCCGAGACGAAGGAGCTGATCGGCGGGTACGCGATCGTCGAGGCTGCGTCGCGCGACGAAGCAATTCAGATCGGTCGCCGCTTCATGGAGCTGCACGCGTCGGTTCTCGGACCGTCGTACGAGGGCGAGTGCGAAGTGCGCCAGCTGTTCGACGGCTCGGGGTGTTCCGCGGCGCACGAGAACGTCTCGCGCTCCCAACCAACCGTGGTATCGAACTTAGAGGAATCGCTATGAGCTATGTCGATGGGTTCGTCGCGGCCGTGCCGACCGCGAATCGCGGCGTATATCTGAAGCACGCCGAAATCGCCGCAACCGTGTTCAAGGAATGCGGTGCGCTGCGCGTTGTCGAGTGCTGGGGCGATGACGTCCCCGAGGGCAAATTGACGTCGTTCCCGATGGCGGTGAAGCGGAAGGACGACGAGACCGTGGTGTTCTCCTGGGTCACATGGCCTTCGCGGAAAGCGCGCGACGAGGGGATGAAGAAGATGATGGCGGATCCGCGAGTGCAACCCGACCGCAATCCGATGCCGTTCGACGGCAAGCGGCTGATCTATGGCGGATTCGAGGTGCTGATCGATTCCTGATTTCGGTCCGCACCGCGCGGCGTCGTCCGGGATCTCACGATCCCGGGCGCGGCTCGCGGCACGCGTTCATCCGTACTTGCAGAAAGCGCTGCTCGTCGGGATTTCGCGCGAGCCTAATCGCTGCGGCAAACGTTTCCTGCGCCTTGGCTTTGTGTCCTAGGCGCAGCTCGAACTCTGCAATGGCTGTCAGGTAGAACGGGTATTCGCTCAGCCGCTCGCGGTCTTCGATCCTGTCGATCTCCGCGAGTCCGCGCTCGGGCCCATCGCGTTCCGCCAACGCGACAGCGCGATTGAGCGCGACGACCGGAGTGGGGTGGAGCCGCATCAGGGCGTCGTACAGCGCGACGATTCCGTTCCAGTCCGTGTTTTCCGAGCGTTCTGCGTCGGCATGCAGCGATGCGATCGCCGCCTCGACGTGATACGTCGTCAGCGCGTCTCCCGTGGCGGACAGCTCGAGTTGTCGCCGGCCTTCTGCGATGAGCGTTCGATCCCAGCGCGAGCGATCCTGGTCGATCAGCAGCGTGAGGTTACCGGCGGCATCCCGGCGACCGGGGAGGCGCGCGGCAAGGAAGTTGAAAAGCGCAACGAGCGCGTGCGCCGCGGGTGTCGACGTCAGACGATTCTGCAACAGCAGCCTGGCCAGGCGGAGCGCTTCCGCGCAGAGCTTGCCCTGGATCGAGCCCTCCGGAGATGCTCCGTGGTAACCCTCGTTGAAAAGCAGATACAGCGCACGAAGAACGGCGGGGAGACGCGCAGCGACATCGGCGGCGCCCCCGAGGTTGAACAGCTCCTTCGATTCCGCCAGCGTCGCCTTGGCGCGAGTGAGCCTCTTCTCCGTCGTGCCCGGCTTTTTGAGGAACGCCGCCGCGGTTTCCTCGACGCTGAAGCCGCATAGCAGGTTGAGGACGAGCGCAATCTGCGTCTCTTCCGGCAGCGCCGGATGGATGCAGGAGAACATCATCCGCAGCTCGACGTCGGTGATGCCGGCGGCGTCGAACGCCTCGTCGACCGTCGGCGCCAACGTCCACTCCGACTCGAGCCATGGGCCCATATCGGCGGCGAAGTTGCGGGCGGTGCGCTCGCGCCGCAGGATGTCCAGCGCGCGATGCTTCGCCGACGTCATCAGCCACGCCGAGGGGTTCTGCGGCACGCCGTGGAACTTCCACGTTTCCAGCGCCCGGCAGAAGACGTCCTGAACGACGTCCTCCGCCAGCGCCAGATTGTGGAATCCGAAGAGGCGAGTCACGATTCCGACGAGACGTCCTGCCTCCCGCCGGAAAAGGTCCTCTTCGAGCTCCATCAGGGGTTCATCTGCATTACCGGACGCACCTCGACCGAACCGCCGTTCTCGATGATCGGACAGCCGGTGGCGATCTTCGCCGCCTCGTCCAGACTGCCGGCCTCGATCAGCGAATAGCCGCCGATGACGTCCTTCGTTTCGGCATAAGGCCCGTCGGTGATCATCTTCGTCTTGCCAACGACTTTCCCTGCGTCTTCGAGCGGCTGACCGATGCTCTTCAGACAGCCCTGGCGGCTCATGTCGTCGAACCACGCACGCCATTTCTTCATCGTTTGCTGCACCTTGTCCGGCGAGTTGCTCGCCCGGCGCGCTTCCGGGGTGTTGCGATACAGCAGTACGAATTCACTCATGGCGACCTCCAAATGGACACCCCAACCGTTGGGGTATCTATGAACGTTTGACGTTCCCCAAAACGGACACCCGGACGGAAACATTTTTCCACCTTCGAGCATCGGGATTCCTCACTTATACATCGCGCAGGCCGCCGGGCTGCTTACCTTTGCGGGACTCATCTGATCGCCCGGCCGAGAAGGCTTGACAGCGATCGAGCAGCGAGCGTACGATTAGAAATCATTTAGATCATTTGACGTTCGGCGAAGGCGAGCACAGGAGGAAGCCCGTGGGGGCTACGGAGGTTCGAGGGTCATCCGCTACCGCCAGTGACGAGCGGCCAGTGGGTGCGCACTCAGCGCCGCCGGCAGCGGGAGAAGACTTCGCAGTCGTTCTCGCGCGGTTCGCGTGCGGCGTCTCGGTCGCCGATCTCCCGCCGCCGGCGATCGCCGCTGCCAAGGCGAACATCTTCGACACGCTCGCGTGTGCGGCGGCCGGCTCGAGCGCACCGGCGGTCGGCGACGCGCGCGAGCTTGCGCTCGAATGGGGCGGCGCTCCGCAGGCGACGATCCTGGCGTTCGGCGACAAGGTTCCGGCGCACCACGCGGCCTGGGTCAACGGCACGATGGCGCACGCGCGCGACTACGACGACACGCACGACGCCGCCGTGCTCCACGCGGGCGTCTCGGTTGTCCCGGCAGCGCTGGCAGCGGCCGAGCTGCGCGGCGGAGTGCGTGGCGCCGAATTCATCGCGGCGGTAGCCGCCGGACTGGAGACGATCTGCCGTCTTGGCGTGGCGACGCGCATCGGCATCATCGAAAGCGGGTTCATCTATACGCCGCTCTTCGGACACTTTGCCGCAACCGTCGCTGCAGGCCGCGTGCTCGGACTCGACGTTGCACGGATGGTCAACGCGCTCGGCATCGCCTACTCGCAGGTCGCCGGCAACCATCAGGTGACGCGCGACGGCGCGCTCACCAAGCGGATGCAACCCGGTTTTGCCGCGCAGTCGGCGCTCGTCTCGGTTCAGCTCGCGCGTCGCGGCGTGCGCGGCGCGCAGGCGACGTTCGAAGGCGTCGACGGATTCCTGCGCGTTTACCTCCGGGACCGCTGCGACCGCGACGCGTTGCGCGATCGGCTGGGCGAGCGCTACGAATTCGTCGAGCTGAGCTACAAGCCGTATCCCTGTTGCCGTTTCAATCACACGGCGATCGACGCAGCGCTTGCGTTACGCGCGTCCGCCGACGTACGCCCTGAGCGCATCCGCCGCATTCGCGCAGCGGTGAACCGCCAGGCGTTCGAGGCAGTTTGCACGCCCGTCGACGTACGGAAAGCGCCGCGCACCGTCGTTCATGCGCAGTTCAGCATCCCGTTCACCGTTGCCGCTGCGCTCGTCGACGGATCCGTTCGCCTCGGTCATTTCGACGAGGCGTCGCTTCGTCGCGAAGACATCCTGGCGCTGGCGCAACGGGTCGACGCCCGCGTCGACGACGACATCGAGCGCGAGTGGAGCCGCAACATCTCGCCGACGGAGCTCATCGTCGAATTGACCGACGGGACGACGAAAAGTATCCGCGTCGACTGGCCGCTCGGCCATCCGCGCCGCCCGATGTCCGCTGCGGACTGCGACGCCAAAGCGGTCGATTGCTTTCGCGCCGCGGCTCATCCGTTGCGCGACAGCGCACCGCGCGAGCTGCGCGAGCTCGTCGACGGGCTCGAGTCCGTCGCCGACATTCGTTCACTCATTCACGTTCTGGAGCCCACCTCATGACGAAACTGACTCGCCGCGCCCTGCTCGCATTCGGCGCGGCTGCCGCCGCGACTGCGTTGCTCTTCCCGCACACGAGCGCGCAGGCCGCCGCATACCCCGACCACCCGATCAAGCTGATCGTGCCGTTCGCCCCGGGCGGCAGCAACGACATCCTCGCGCGCGTGCTCGCCGAGAAGCTCGGCGGACGCCTTGGTCAACCGATCATCGTCGAGAACAAGGGCGGCGCGGGCGGCACGATCGGCACCGACTTCGTCGTCAAGTCGCCGCCCGATGGCTACACGCTGCTGTTCGCCTCCACGTCGATCACCACGAATGCGGCGAGCGGCAAGCAGCTTCCGTACGATCTCGTCAAGGATCTGCAGCCGATCGGTGAGGTGGGCGCGGGTCCCTTCGTCGTCGTCGTCAACAACGACGTCAAGGCGAAGACGCTGAAGGAGTTCATCGATCTTGCGCGCGCGAAACCAGGCAGCATCAGCTACGGCACCGCGGGGATCGGCGGCATCAATCACCTGGGTACCGAGCTCTTCGCTTCGGCGGCGAAGATCCAGCTCGTGCACGTTCCGTACAAGGGAATCGGCCCCGCGTTCACCGATCTGATGGGCGGCAGGCTGCAGATGGCGCTTCCGACCGTCTCGTCGGCGATCGCGTACATCCAGGCGGGAAAGATGCGCGGACTGTGTGTCACCGGCGCGCAGCGCTCGTCGCTCGTGCCCGACCTGCCGACCTGTGCCGACGCCGGATTGCCCGGATTCCACCTCGAGGTCTGGTGGGGGATTCTCGGACCGGCGAAGATGCCGGCCGCCGTGGTGAAGCGGCTCAACGACGAGTTGAACGCCGTGCTGGTTCAGCCCGAGGTCCGCGACGTGCTCGCGCGCGAAGGCGCGACTCCGACGCCCGTCGCGCCCGAGGCGTTCGGGAAGCTGATTCCCTTCGAGCTCGCGCGCTGGAGCAAGCTGATCAAGGACGCGAACATCCAGACCGAGTGATCCGCTTCCCGGCCGCTCACTTCGATGCGCAAGAGCATTTCACTCCCGGAGCTCCGCCTTGCAGACCACGTGCGTCCGCAGGACGTGGTCGGCTGGCCGCAAGGACCTGGCGAGCCGCTCGCGCTGACAGAGGCGCTCGTCGCGCAGCGCGCGGAGCTCGGCAAGCCGACGCTCTTTTTCGGCTTGTCGGCGTCCGACACGCTGCGTCCCGAGCTCGCCGAGCACTTCGCGCTTCGCGCGCTGAACGGCGCGGGGACGAATCGCCGCGTCAGCGCGCTCGCAGACATCGTTCCGTGCCACGTGAGTTCGATCGCCACGCTGTTGCGCACGGGTGCGCTGCGCGTCGACGTCGTGCTCGTCCAGGTCAGGCCACTGCCCGACGGCGGCTTCACGCTCGGCGTGATCTCCGACTTCACGCAGGCGCTGATCGCGCAGGCGCGCGTCGTGATCGCGCTCGTGAATCCGGCGCTCCCGCTTACCCGCGGCGACGCTTGCGTCGATGGCGACGACGTTGACGTGCTCGTCGATGGCGACAACCGCATGATCGACATGCCCGACCCCGAGCCTTCGGCGCTCGAGCGTGCGGTAGCCGAGCAGGTCGCAGCGCTCATCCCGGATCGCGCGACGGTCCAGCTCGGCGTCGGCACGCTTCCGGCGGCAGTCGCGCGTGCGCTCGCGAACCACCGCGAGCTCGGTGTGCACAGCGGTGTCATATCCGACGTGCTCGTCGACCTCGTCGAGCGCGGCGTCGTCACGAACGCACACAAGGGGCGCGATCCCGGGCGCACGGTCACCGGCGGCTTGTTCGGAACGCAGCGCCTGCGCGACTTCGCCGAGAAGAGCGATGCGATCGACATGCGCAGCGCCGACTACACGCACAACCTCGCGATCATGTCGTCTCTCTCGCGCTTCCATACGGTCAATTCGGCGATCGAGATCGATCTGTCGGGACAGGCCAACGCGGAGATCGCGGGTGGACGCTATCTCGGTGCCGTTGGCGGGCAGCTCGATTTCGTCCGCGGTGGCGTCGCCTCTCCGGGAGGTCGCTCGATAATCGCCTTTCCGTCGACGACGCCGGATGGCAGGCATTCGCGCATCGTTGCGTCGCTCGACTGCAGGCCGGTGACGACCCCGCGCAGCGACGTCGACTTGATCGTCACCGAGTACGGTGCGGCGCATCTGCGCGGGTGCCCGCTCGCCGAGCGCGCGCGGCGACTGATTGCGATCGCCCACCCCGATCACCGTGACTCGCTCGTGCGCGCTGTGCAGAGCCGCCGTACCGATGCCGCGACGGTTGCTTCCCGCAGTGCCGCGTAAACCCACGATTCCAATGACAGGATTCCGATGAGCCACGACGTATCTCTCATCGCGGTCGGCGACGGCGTCTTCGAAATATGGCTGAATCGTCCCGAGCGCTTGAACGCGCTCGGCGTCGCGACGTGCGCCGCGCTGAAGGAGGCGATCCTCGGTGCCGCGGCCGAGCACGCCCGGGTCGTGCTGGTTCGCGGCAGCGGCCGCGCGTTCTGCACGGGCGCCGATCTCAAGGAACGCCGGGGGATGGATCTCGCCGGACGGCTTGCGCACAACGCCGCGATCCGCGCCGCGATCGAGGCGCTCGCGAACGCGCGGTTCGTGACGATCGCCGTTCTGAACGGCGTCGCAGTCGGAGGAGGGCTCGAGCTCGCGCTCGGCTGCGACCTTCGCTTTGCGGCCGCCGGCGTCACGCTCGGGCTCACCGAAAGCCGCGTCGGCGCTTTGCCGGGCGCCGGAGGCACGCAGCGGTTGCCGCGATTGATCGGCGTGAGTCGCGCGTTGCAGATGATGTTGTGCGGCGAGCCGGTGACCAGCGAATACGCGCTCGGAATCGGTCTCGTCAACGAAGTGGTCGCTCCCGAAGAGCTCGAAGCTCGCGCGCATGCGTTCGCGAAAGTGCTGGCGGGACGATCGGCGCCTGCGCTCGCAGCGATCAAGCGGCTCGTCTACGAAGGGATCGCGCTGCCTCTCGGCGCTGCGCTACAGGTCGAGCGCGCGGTGCTGCCCGAAATTCTCGGATCAACCGATTATGCGGAAGGTCTCGCGGCGTTCGCCGAACGCAGGCCGCCGCGGTTTACGGAGGTCGTGCAATGAGCTCGCGTCCGCCTGCAACCTATCTCAGCAAAGCGCAGCAGGTCGCGCAGGACCTGCTCGCGCGCATCGACGATTCGGACGTCCAGCCGGGACAGAGCTTCGCGACGGAGGCCGAGCTTCTGCAGCAGTTCGACGTCAGCCGCCCGACACTGCGCGAAGGCATCCGGATCCTCGAAGCGCAGGGCGTGCTCCAGCAGCGTCCGGGTCCCGGAGGCGGCCTCGTCGTTCGCCGGCCGAGTCTCGACATGCTCGCGCACAGCCTGTCGGTCTACCTGCGCTTCAACGACGTGCCGTTCGTCGCCGTCCTGCAGGCGCGCGAAGTTGTCGAGCCTGCGCTTGCCGCCGAAGCGGCCGAGCGAGCAACCGACGAGGACTTTCGCGAAATGGCCGAGTCGATCGAACGCATGAAGGCGCAGGGCGACTCCGACCAGGCTGTTTTCATCGCCGAGAACCGCGTCTTCCACGGCATCGTCGCGCGCGCGAGCGGCAACAAGGTGCTCGAGACGTTTTGGGGCACGATGAGCCTGCTCGCGCATGGCGAGCACCACGGCATGCGCTACACGTTCGGCAACCGCCAGCATGTGATTGCCGCGCATCAAAGGATCCTCGATGCATGCCGCCGACGCAACGCGCGAGCAGCCTCGCAGGCGATGGCGGAGCATGTCGGCGAGCTCGAGCATCTCGTCCGCGACCGCTACCAGCATCTGCTCGGGCAGCCGATGAGCGTGCGCGACCGCCGCGGCGTGCGCTGAGCCGCGGCAGCTGGAGCCATCCAATTACACCGGGCGATCGTACGATCGCCCACAACAGAGGAACCCGGAATGACCGACATGAAACTCAAGCTCTCCGACGAACAGCGCGCGCTGGTCGGAACCGTCCGCGATCTCGTGCGCAGCAAATTCGCCGGGCGGGTGATGAAGTGGCAGGACGGGACGTTTCCGTGGGAGAACATGCGCGATCTCGCGAAGATCGGCGTGCTCGGCATGTCGATTCCCGAGGAATACGGCGGCTCCGGCCTTCCGGTGTTCGACACCGCGCTCGTGCTCGAGGAAGTCGCGAAGGTCTGCTATGCGACCTCGATGGCGCTGATGGGCGAAGTGGGCGTGCAGGCGAGAGTGATTTCCACTTACGCGCCGGAGAGCATGAAGCGCGACATCCTGCCCCGGGTCTGCTCGGGCGACGCGCTGCTCGCCGTGTGCATGACCGAACCGCATGCGGGGACCGACGTCGCGAACTACCGCGTGAACACGACGATCAAGGGCGACCGCGCGACGGTCAAAGGCGTCAAGACGCTGATCAGCCGCGCCGATGAAGCCGAGTGGTTCGTCGTGTTCAGTCGCATCGACGGTCAGCCGGGGCGCGACGGCATCGGCTGCGTGCTGGTCAACCGGAACACGCCGGGATTCAGCGTGACTGCCCGCTATCACACGATGGGCGGCGAGAACCTCGCCGAGATCCAGTTCGAGGACTGCGACGTGCCGGTCGAGAACGTCGTGCTGCGCGAAGGCGGGTTCCGCAAGCTCCTGTCGGCGTTCAACACGCAGCGCTGCCTCAATCCGAGCGTGTCGCTGGGGCTCGCGGAGGGCGCGTTCGAGGAGGCGATCAAGTACGCACGCGACCGCACGGCATTCGGACGCCGGATCGGCGAATTCCAGGGGATGCGCTGGAAGCTCGCCGAGATGTATCGCGACATCGAGGCCGGCCGCAGCCTGCTCTATCGCGCATGCCTCACCGCCAATCCTTTCCCCGATCCGCACGAAGCTGCGATCGCGAAGATGTTCTGCAACGAAATGGCGATCCGGGTCACCAGCGAAGCGATCCAGGTGCACGGCGGATACGGCTTCACCGACGAGTACCCGGTGTCGCGCTTCTATCGCGGCGCCCGCTACGGTACGCTCGGTGGCGGAACGACCGAAACGCTGAAGGACCTGGTCGGCAAGAAGCTGATGAGCGACTTCGACCCGGTCGACGGATTCCTCGGGATGGGAACGTTCTGACGCGATATCCGCTTTGGCGACCCATGTTCTTCGAGGCGAGGCTCTCACCACCGACGAGGCTCAACAATGCGCTCCCTGCTCTTCGTGCCCGGACATGACGCCCGCAAGCTCGCGAAGGGGCTCGATTGCGGCGCCGATGCGCTGATCGTCGACCTCGAGGACTCGGTTCCCGATGCCGAGAAGCCGCGGGCACGCGACATCTGCGCCGAGTTCGTCGCCACGAACCGCGCACGCGTACCGCTATTCGTGCGCATCAACGCGCTGGCGACAGGTCTCGCGCTCGACGATCTCGCCGCGGTGGTTCGTGCGCAGCCGTACGGCATCATGGTGCCGAAGACGGTGAGCGGACACGACGTTGCGCGCGTCGACGCGTACCTGTCGGCACTCGAGGCGCGAGACGGCGTACCAGCCGGGTCGCTGCGCATCCTGCCGATCGTCACGGAAAGCGGCGCGGCGATGTTCGAGCTCGGCAGCTACGCGAGCACGGCCGGACCGAGACTGTGCGGGATGATGTGGGGCGGCGAGGATCTCGCCACCGACATCGGCGCCTCGAGCAATCGCGTCGACGGCCGCTACACGCCGCCGTTCGAGCTCGCGCGGAGCTTGTGCCTGTTCGGCGCCACGGCGGCCGGTGTGCCGGCGGTCGATGCCGTCTATACCGACTTCCGCGATATCGACGGCCTGCGCGCCGAGGCTTTCGCCTCCGTCGCAGCGGGCTACAGCGCGAAGGCGGCGATTCATCCGGGACAGGTGCAAACGATCAACGAAGTCTTCACGCCGACCGACGACGCGCTGCGCCAGGCGAATGCGATCATCGCGGCATTCGCGCAACAACCCGGGGCAGGCGCCGTCAATATCGGCGGCCGCATGTTCGATCGGCCGCATCTCACCGCCGCGCAGCGGATTCTCGCGCGAGCGGGACGGACCGGGAGCGGATCGCGGTAAGCGTCGCAACCTCAACCTCGATCGACGGTCAGATCAAGGATTTCCGGAGGCAGCATGGCGGCACCCGATGTCACAGTGGAAGGCGAGTCGACCCGCAATTACCCGCTTTCGGGAATCACGGTCATCGACCTTTCCCACGTCTACAACGGCCCGTACGCGACGTTTCTGATGGCGATGGCGGGAGCCGACGTGATCAAGGTCGAGCCGTTTACCGGCGAGCACCTGCGCAGCCGCGGCGACATGGGAGGCGCCGCGCTCCCGTTCGCGATGCTCAACTCCAACAAGAAGCCCGTCACGCTCAACCTGAAGTCCGAAAAGGGCCGCGATCTCTTTCGCGAGATGGCAGCCCGCGCCGACATTCTCGTCGAGAATTTCGCTCCAGGCGTGATGGACCGCCTCGGGATCGGCGCGGCGGACCTGCACAAGATCAATCCACGACTGATCTACGGCTCGAGCTCGGGCTACGGGAAGGACGGCCCGTATCGAGACTACCCGGCGATGGACCTCGTCATGCAGGCGATGTGCGGCGTCATCAATTCGACGGGCTACCCGGACCAGCCGCCGGTCAAGTCGGGCGCGGCGATCTGCGATTTCATGGCCGGCATTCACCTGTACGCGGCGATCATGACTG
>DASSGI010000131.1:0-6850 GCA_035857655.1 Casimicrobiaceae bacterium
CGGCTTCACGAAGCGCATGTTCGCGACCGTCGCATCGATCTCGTCGCCCGCAGCGAGCGCGGGCGCAAGAACGGCACCGAAGGCGAGGATCGCGATGCGGTTTGCCCGCCGCGACGTCGTCCGCCGCACATCGCCCTTGCCGATCGGGAGCGCGCTCATCCGCGACACGATGGGCACGCCCGGCCCGGTGCCGCGCGGATAGCGCACGGCGCTCGGCGTGTCGAGCGTGTACGCGGTGTAGAGCATCTGCCGGCATTCGTTCTCGTCGGCGGGCGCCATCACCGTCGTATTGGGAATGCAGCGCAGATAGGTGAGGTCGTAAGCGCCGCAATGCGTCGCGCCGTCGGCGCCGACGATCCCGGCGCGGTCGATCGCGAACACCACGGGGAGGTTCTGCAGCGCGACGTCGTGGATCAGCTGGTCGTAGGCGCGCTGGAGGAACGTCGAATAGATCGCGACGACGGGCTTCATTCCGTCGCACGCGAGCCCGGCGGCGAACGTCACCGAATGCTGCTCGGCGATGCCGACGTCGAAGTAGCGCTCCGGGTACTCCTGCGAGAAGCGCACGAGGCCCGAGCCTTCGCGCATCGCCGGCGTGATCGCGATGACGCGCGGATCGGCAGCGGCGATATCGCAGATCCAGTCGCCGAAAATCTGCGTGTACGAGGGTTTCGCCGCCGGCTTCGACACGATGCCGACCGCCGGGTCGAACTTCGTGACGCCGTGGTAGAGGATCGGATCCTCCTCGGCGCGCGGGTAGCCCTGGCCCTTGCGCGTGATCACGTGCAGCAGCTGCGGGCCCTCGAGCTCCTTGACGTTCGCGAGCGTGGAGACGAGCGTGTCGACGTCGTGCCCGTCGATCGGACCGATGTAGTTGAATCCGAACTCCTCGAACAGCGTCCCGGGAAGCAGCATCCCCTTCGTGTGCTCTTCCCAGCGCTTCGCGAGCTCCTTGACCGGAGGCAGCTTCGCGAGCACCTCCTTGCCGCCGCTGCGCACCGAGTTGTAGAAGCGCGACGCGAGGAGCTTCGCGAGATAGCCGTTGAGCGCGCCGACGGGCTCCGAGATCGACATCTCGTTGTCGTTCAGTATCACCAGCAGATTCGCGCCGGCGATCCCTGCGTTGTTGAGCGCCTCGAATGCCAGTCCCGCGCTCATCGCGCCGTCGCCGATGACGGCGACGACGCGGCGATCGTCGCCGCAGCGCTGTGCGGCGATCGCCATGCCCAGCGCCGCCGAGATCGACGTCGACGAGTGCGCAGTGCCGAACGTGTCGTATTCGCTCTCCGAGCGACGCGGGAATCCCGACGGGCCCCCTGCCATCCGCAACCGGCTCATCGCCGCGCGGCGCCCGGTGAGGATCTTGTGCGCGTAGGTCTGGTGGCCCACGTCCCACACGATGCGGTCGCGCGGCGTGTCGAACGTGTAGTGCAGCGCGATCGTGAGCTCGATCGTCCCGAGGTTCGACGAGAGGTGACCGCCGGTCTGCGCGACGGAGGTCAGCACGAACGCGCGGAGCTCTCGTGCGAGCTGGGGCAGAGCCGAAGCGTCGAGGCGACGCAGCGCCGCCGGACTGTCGATCGAATCGAGGAGCGTTGCCATTTTCGGTTTGTCCCCCAGCGCGCCGTTTCGCTAGTGGACCCGCAGCACGATCCAGTCGGCGAGCTCGGCGAGACGCCGCCCGGAAGCGCCGAAGGGCGCGAGCGCACTCCTCGCTTCGACGCGCAGCGCTTCCGCGCGCGCCCTCGCTGCAGCGAGCCCGAGGCACGTGACGAATGTCGGCTTTCCCTGCGCGACGTCCTTGCCCGCAGTCTTTCCGAGCGAAGCCGCCGAGCCTTCGACATCGAGCACGTCGTCGACGACCTGGAACGCGAGTCCCGCCGCATCCGCGTAGCGGTCGAGCGCGCGCGCCTCGGTGGGGTCGAGCGTCCTGCCACGGCTTGCTCCGAGGCGCACCGCAGCGCGAATCAGCGCGCCGGTCTTCATCCGATGCATCGTTTCAAGCTTCGTGACCGGAAGCGCGACGCCGACGCTGTCGAGATCGATCGCCTGGCCGCCCGCCATGCCGCGCATCCCGGCAGCATCGGCGAGCAGCGCGCACGCTTCGCCGCCATGATCTGCGTGCAAGTCGCCGGCCAGAACCGCGAAGGCGAGCGCCTGCAACGCATCGCCGGCGAGGAGCGCCATCGCTTCACCGAATGCGACGTGGCACGTCGGCTTGCCACGCCGCAGCGTATCGTCGTCCATGCATGGAAGGTCGTCGTGGATCAGCGAATACGCGTGGATCAACTCGACCGCAGCGGCCGGCGCGTCGACGGCGGCCGGGTCGGCGCCGGTCAGCTCGCCGCTTGCGTAAGCCAGAAGAGGCCGCATCCGCTT
This sequence comes from Casimicrobiaceae bacterium, assembly GCA_035857655.1. Lineage (GTDB taxonomy): Bacteria > Pseudomonadota > Gammaproteobacteria > Burkholderiales > Casimicrobiaceae > CAIWHR01. The sequence goes on from DASSGI010000131.1 coordinate 2,380, forward strand.
TCCGCCGTCGAGCACCGCGTAGCGCATCGCGCGACTCAACGGTTCGGGCTCGGCGTCGGCCGCGGGCAGCGCGCGCGCGAGCACGTCCTCGATCCGTCGCTGACGCTCGCCGGACCAGTCGGCCCACGCGATTTCAGGGCTCATCGCCTCGCGCGGAATCGGCATTGGCTGCGACGAACGCCTTCAGCACGCCCTTTTCGAAGATCTGGACTTGCTGCTCGGCGTCCTTCAGCGCGGCCTGGCAGAACTGCAGGAGCTCGGCGCCGCGCTTGTATGCCGCGAGGGACTCGGCGAGCGGCAGCTGACCGCCTTCCATCGTCGCGACGATCGTTTCGAGCTCGGCGAGCGCGGCTTCGAAACTTGCGGGAACGGTGCTGGTCTCAGCCATACTTGAAAACGGTCGCAATTCGACCAATGTTTGCCCGCAGTAACAAAGCCAATTATAATAACATCGTTTGACGACGCGGCCTTACGCGATCCTTTCGCGCGGCCGACTTGGCAAAGCGGTCCGGGGCGGCCGAAAACGCCGTAATCGTTCCGGGTTGTTGGGTTGGGTTGGTTCGACCGGTTCAACGGAAGGAAAGGCCGATGTCCAGTCTCGCCACAGTCGAGCATTTGCGACGAGCCTCGTCGCAGCTCCCCGTCTCCTGGTATTGCGATCCCGCGACGTTCGAAGCCGAGCGGCGGCTGATGTTCGCGCGCGCCCCGGGCTATGCGGGACACGAGCTGATGGTCCCGGACCCCGGCGACTACTGCGCGCTTGCGACCCGCGACAACGCGCAAGCGCTCGTGCGCAACGAGGACGGCATCGAGCTCGTCTCGAACATCTGCCGGCACCGCCAGGCGATCATGCTGCAGGGCCGGGGAAACGCCGCCAACATCGTCTGCCCGATTCATCGCTGGACCTACGATCTCAAGGGCCAGCTCCTCGGCGCGCCGCACTTCGACGACAACCCGTGCCTGAACCTCGGCCGCTCGCCGCTGCAGCACTGGAACGGGCTGCTGTTCGACGGCAAGCGCGACGTCGCGCGCGAGCTCGCTGGAATCGACGTCCCCGAGCTCGACTTTTCGGGCTACATGCTCGATCGCGTCCACGTCCACGAGTGCGCGTACAACTGGAAGACGTTCATCGAGGTCTATCTCGAGGACTACCACGTTGGCCCGTTCCATCCGGGCCTCGGCCAGTTCGTCACCTGCGACGACCTGCGCTGGAAGTTCGGCGACCGGTATTCGTTGCAGATGGTCGGCGTCAACAATGCGCTCGCGAAGCCGGGAACGAAGACCTACGAGCGCTGGCACAAGGCCGTCGTCGACTTCTACCGCGGCGAGGAGCCGCCCTACGGCGCGATCTGGATGACCTACTACCCGAACGTGATGGTCGAATGGTATCCGCACGTTCTCGTCATCAGTACGCTGCTGCCGCGCGGCGTCGACCGGACGACGAATGTCGTCGAGTTCTATTATCCGGAGGAGATCGCCCTCTTCGAGCGCGAGTATGTCGACGCCGAGCAGGCTGCGTACATGGAAACCGCGGAGGAAGACGACGAGATCGCGCTGCGCATCGATGCCGGGCGCCGTGCGCTCTATCTCCAGGGCGGGAGCGAAACGGGTCCCTACCAATCGCCGATGGAAGACGGGATGCAGCACTTCCACGAGTTCATCCGGCAGGAGCTCGGCGCCGGAAAATAGGCGCCGCGCGTTTGTAGGAGCCGCACCTCTTTCCTCGCGCAATCCGTCGGCGCAGAATTTCCGTTGACCAGAGCGTCTCTCCGGACGCCCTCGCCCCATGTATACGACGCTCATCTCGACCAAAGATCTCGCCACCCGCATCGAGGATCCATCGTTCGTCGTTTGCGACGTGCGGCACGATCTCGGGCAGCCCGAAACCTGGGGCGAAGCGCAGTACCGGCGAGCGCACATCCCGGGCGCGCGATTCGTCTACATGGACCGTGACCTCTCGGCGCCGAAAACCGGCGCCAACGGCCGCCATCCGCTGCCGTCGGTCGAAGCGTGCGCCGCGCTGTTCGGCCGCCTCGGCATCGATCGGTCGAAGCAAGTGGTCACCTACGACCAGGGGCCCGGTACGTACGCGGCGCGGATGTGGTGGATGCTGCGCTGGCTCGGGCACGAAGCGGTCGCAGTGCTCGACGGCGGATTCGCGGTGTGGGAGCGCCAAGGCCGCGCGGTAACCACCGCTGCGCCGGTCGTCACGCCGGCTTCGTTTGTCGCCCGCCCGACGGTGCCCGCCGTCGATGTCGCGGCGGTCGCCGCCAATCTTTCGTCGCCTTCGATGGTTCTCGTCGATGCGCGTGGCCGCGAGCGCTTTCGCGGCGATGTCGAGCCGATCGACAAGGTCGCCGGCCACATCCCGGGCTCGATCAATCGGCCGTACACCGACAACATGACCGCCGACGGACTCTTCAAGCCTGCCGCTGCGCTTCGCGCGGATTTCGCCGCGCTGATCGGCAATCGCGCTCCGACGGAGGTCGTTCATTCCTGCGGCTCCGGCGTCACCGCCTGCCACAACCTCCTCGCGATGGAGCACGCCGGCCTCGGCGGCACGCGCCTCTACGCAGGCTCGTGGAGCGAGTGGTCCGCCGATCCGGCGCGCCCGATCGCTCGCGGCGACCGCTAGAGGCGCGACGACAAGTCTTTGTCGGCCGACCTCGCGGTCCGCGGGGACACGGCGCGCGCGATCGCGTACACGAGGAAGCCCGAGCCCAGATTGACCGGCACGGCCGCCCAGAGCCACGCGTCGTTTCCCGTCGCGACATAGCCGGCAACTGCGACGATCACGCCGACCGCGCCGACCGCGAGGATCGCCGCAGCCCAATTGGGGTTCACGCGGCTCGACTCCCCGCGCGTGCGGCCGACGATCGCCCCCATCACCAGAGGTGCAAACGAGAGCTGCGCACAGCAGATCGCCGCAAGCATCGCGGGAAGCGTGCCGGTCGCGAGATCGTCGCGAGAAGAATTCCACGCGATGGCTCCGGCAACCGCGAAGGCCGCGCCGAGCGCCACGATGCTCGCGACCGACGTGCGTTTCCGTACGGTCGCTTCGCTCGGTTGCGGTGTTGCAGTCACGATCGCAACACGTTCGCGCGGCGCCAGCACGTCGCAGCGCAAGGTCGCTCGACCCGCGGCGACGAGCGCGCTCATCGTCGATAACGCGGCGGTGAAAATGCAAACCGCGAACAGCACTGCAGCCACAGCGGCGATCAGGTTGTCGGCGGAGGCAAGCTGGCTGGCGAACGCATGCGGGGCCCCGGGAGCGTCCGGCAGCGCCAGCACAACGCCTGCGATCGCGCCGAACGCGCAGACGACGAGGCCGACGAGCGCCGTCTCGACTGCGTAGATTGCGAAGACGCTGCGGACTGCGTCGGGCTCGTCGGGCGCAACGCCGGCGTCCTTTCGGATGGCCGCAAGCCTGAGCCAGTTCGTGAAGTCGACGAGCGGATAGAAGAGCGCGAGCAGCGCGAGGGCGAGCAGGCCGGCGAGCGACATGCGCGGCGCCGGCGCGAGCGCCGGAATGCCCTCGCGCGCGAGCATCGAGCCGGGGGCGCCCTGCAGATCCAGGATTGCGACGACGGCGATCAGCACGAGAAGCGCCGACAGCACGCCGTTCAGAATCTTGCCGAATCTGCCGAGCGCGCGCGCCGTGCGCGATCCGCGAGCACGCTCGTCGCTACGGATCGTGTCGGTGTCGACATAGCGCGAGCGGCGGTACCACAGGACGATCGCGCAGAACGCGGCGATGAAGACGATCGCCGGCGTGACATGCGGGTGCTGCGCCGTGCGCGCGGAAACGTGCAGGTACAGCACGAGCGCAATGGCGCCGAACAAGCCGAAATAGAGCAGTCCGAGCTGCAGCTGCGCCGAGTGCATGACTCCGGAATGTCCGGAGAGCGCCACTGTCGCCGCGATTGCCACGATCGGCGCGAGCAGCAACAGCGCGGCGAGCGCTCCGCTTCCCTCGAGCACCGGCGCGAGCATTGCCGCGGCTGCGAGTGCCTCGCCGACGACGAGTCCGAAGAGCGCGCACAGCGTGAGCGCTGCAGCGATTGCTCGCACGCGCGCATCGTCGCCGTGCGCGCTCGCGATGAACGCGTGGACGGTGATCGATCGCTCGTTCGCGAGTGCCTCGTCGACGAACTCGACGAGCGGCCGGTGCACGATGCAGACGAGCCACGTGCCGAGTCCAAAACAGGCCGACGCGACGACGGCCGGCCAGAGATCGCCGGTCGCGCCCCACGCGAAGAGCGGAACGAACGCCGCCGTGCGCAGCGCATAGGCGATCGCCGCGTTGCGGACGACGGCGGGTCGCGTTCGCAGTGCGGCGACGAGATAGTCGGCGGTCCGGCCGTTCGGCGCGTTCCGCAGCAGCCACGCCGGAACGAGGCCGATCGCAAGCGCTACGGCAAGCGAGACGAATGCAACGAACGCCATCGAAAACGGTCGGAATCCTTGCGCA
>DASSGI010000132.1:0-5006 GCA_035857655.1 Casimicrobiaceae bacterium
TTCACGCAGGGCACGATCGGCGCGCTCGCGGCGCTCGGAGACGATACGCCGTCGGACCTGCTGCTCAAGGTCGACATGCAGATTCGGCACCTGCTGATCGACGAGTTCCAGGACACGTCGTTCACGCAGATCGAGCTCGTCCGCCGGCTCACTTCGGGCTGGCAGCCCGACGACGGGCGGACGCTCTTCGCGGTTGGCGACCCGATGCAGTCGATCTATCGGTTTCGGGGCGCCGAAGTTCGGCTCTTCGTCGAGGCGCAGCACGCGCTTCGCGTCGCCGAGCTTCCGGTCGAGAGCCTCGTTCTGCACCGGAACTTCCGCTCCCAGCGAAAGCTCGTCGAGTGGGTCAACGACGTCTTCGCCGAAGTGCTCGGTCCGCGCAGCGATCCGTGGCGCGCGAAGGTGGGCTACACGCCGGCGATCGCTCCGCTCGATCCGCTTTCCGGCGCCGCTGCGACGATCGACATCGCGATCGACGGTCACGCCGAAGCGCTCGCGGTGCTCGGTCGCGTGCGCGCCGCGCTCGCCGAAGGCGCCGAGCGGATCGGCGTCCTCGTGCGCGCGCGCTCGCACCTCGATCCTCTGCTCACGGTGCTGCGCGACGAGGGCGTCGCGTTCGTCGCGCTCGAGCTCGACACGCTCGCCGAGAGGCAGTCGATACTGGACCTCGTGTCGCTGACGCACGCGTTGTTGCAGCCCGCCGATCGCCTTGCGTGGCTCGCCGTGCTGCGCGCGCCGTGGTGCGGGATGACGCTTCACGATCTTTTCGCAGTCGTCGATGCCGCTTCGACACAATCGTCGGGCTCCATCGCAGGTCTCGTCACGCTCGCTACGACGATTCCCGGCTTCTCCGAAGACGGACGTGCGCGCTTCGAGCGCATCGCGGAAGTGCTCGGACCCGCGCTCGCGTCCCGCGGCCGCGCCGGGATCGCCGCCCGGGTGCGCGGCGCATGGCTCGCGCTTGGCGGCCCCGCGACCGTTCGCGAGGCGGTCGACCTCGATGCAGCCGAACGCTATTTCGCGCTTCTGGCCGACTTCGAACTTGCCGGCGACGTGCCGGACTGGGCGTCGTTCACCGATGCGCTGTGGACGCGCTATGTCGCGCCGGAGTCGGCGACGGAAGCCGCACGCGTGCACGTGATGACGCTGCATCGGGCGAAAGGACTGCAGTTCGACACGGTGATCCTTCCGGGACTCGCGCGGACGCCGCTGCGTGATGAAGCGGAAATTCTGCGGTGGCGCCGGCGGCCGCAGGGTCTGCTGCTCGCGCCCACCGAAGCGAAGAGCGACGACGATTCGCTCTACGCTTATCTCGGATCGCTCGCCGCCGACGAGCAAAGCGCCGAGCTCGGACGACTGCTGTACGTCGGGTGCACGCGGGCGAAGCGCCGGCTGCATCTCACCGCCGTTCTCGAACCGCGCATGCTCGGGGGCGCTCCTGTCTGGGCGGGGCCGCCGCCCGGATCCGCGCTCGCAAGATGCGGCGACGCCGTCCAAGCGGCGATCGAACCTCCGAGGACGCCGACTCCGACGTTGCAGCCTGCACCGGGATCCCCGTTGCTCATGCGTTTCGCGGCCGCATGGAAGCCGGCGAACGCCGAGCCGGCGGTGGCGGTGACCGCGCCGGCCCCTTCGGTCGTCGAGACAATCCCGTTCGACTGGGCGCGCGAGACCGCGCGGCATGCAGGAACCGTTGCGCACCGCCTGTTCGCGCAAATTGCGCGCGACGGATTGGACGCGTGGAGCGCCGCTCGCGCGGAGGCGCTGAAAGCCAGGATTCGCGTCGAGCTCTCGAGCGCTGGAGTCGGCGACGACGAGCTCGAAAGCGCTGCAGCCAACGTCGGGCAATCGGTGCACGCCCTGCTCACCGAAAAGCGGGGCCGCTGGCTGCTCGATCCGGCTCATGCGGACGCTCGCTCCGAATGGGCGCTCGCAGGCGTCGAAGGCGAAACGGTCGCCCATATCGTCATCGACCGCAGCTTCGTCGCGGACGGCGTGCGCTGGATCGTGGACTTCAAGACCGGCACGCACGAAGGCGCCGAAGTCGAGGCATTCGTCGATCGGGAGGTCGCGAGGTATCGCGACCAGCTCGAGCGCTATGCGCGCCACGTGCGGGCACTCGATGCGCGCCCGATTCGACTCGGCTTGTATTTCCCGCTGCAGCACGCGTGGCGCGAATGGCCGTACGAGGGCTAGCGGGACCACGCGCCCTGGCAGAACAGGCGACCACGTCGCTGCAACGCGGCAAAGGGCCGCGAAATCCGCTAAAATTCAGGGTCTTGTTGCATCGAGGCTCTTCCGTGCGCGTTTTTCGCGGCCTGCCGTCGTCCGCCACCCCGCCGATCGCGCTGACAATCGGCAACTTCGACGGCGTCCATCGTGGCCATCAGGCGATGCTCGACCGGCTCATCGAGGCCGCGGAGGACCTGGCACTGCCGCCGGCCGTGCTCACGTTCGACCCGCCGCCGCGCGAATTCTTCGCCCGTTCGTCGGCGCCGCCGCGGCTGTCGACGCTGCGCACGAAGATCGAGCAGTTCAGCGCGCGCGGCATCGCGTTCACGTTCGTCGCGCGCTTCGACGCGAGCCTCGCGGCGCTGTCGCCGGAAACCTTCATCGACGAAGTGCTGGTGCGGAAACTGAACATCCGCTGGGTGCTGGTCGGCGAGGATTTTCGCTTCGGCAAGGGGAGGGCCGGTGAACTGGCGACGCTTCGCCGCTGTGCGCAAACCTTCAGCGTCGAGGCGATGCGCACCGTCACCGTCGATGGCGAGCGGGCCTCGTCGACCGCCGTGCGTACTGCGCTCGCCGCCGGCGACCTTCCGCGCGCGGCCGCGCTCCTCGGCCGCCCGTTCGTGATCTCGGGGCGGGTTGCCCACGGCGCAAAGCTCGGACGGGATCTCGGCTTTCCGACCGCCAACATCGCGATCGCGCGCAGGCCCCCGGTCAACGGCGTCTTCGCGGTTCGCGTCCACGGGCTCGGCGGCGCGCCGCGAACGGGTGTCGCGAGCGTCGGCGTTCGCCCGACGGTGGCGACATCGGGCGTTCCGCTGCTCGAGGTCTTCATTTTCGACTTCGACGACACCATCTACGGCAAGCGGGTCGGCGTCGAATTCGTCCACAAGCTTCGCGACGAGGAGCGCTATGCCGATCTCGACGCGTTGACGAGCCAGATCCGGAACGACGTCGCGCAAGCGCGCGACTATTTCAGCGCTGCAATGACGCAGAAGTCCTGAGGCACTCGCCAGAACCCGCTGCGGACGCCAATCGACAGTATCCATGCCCGACGATCAGAAAATCGACTACAAGAAGACGCTGAATCTGCCCGACACGCCGTTTCCGATGCGCGGCGACCTCGCGAAGCGGGAACCGGTGTGGGTGCGTGAGTGGCAGCAGAAGAAGATCTACGAGGCGATTCGTGCCGCCTCCGTCGGGCGGCCGCGGTTCGTGCTGCACGACGGCCCGCCGTATGCGAACAACGACATCCACATCGGGCACGCCGTCAACAAGATCCTGAAGGACGTCGTCGTCAAGAGCAAACAGCTCGCGGGATTCGACGCGCCGTACGTGCCCGGCTGGGACTGCCACGGGATGCCGATCGAGGTGCAGATCGAGAAGCGCCACGGCAAGAACATCCCGGTGGAGGAGACGCAGCGTCTCGCACGCGCCTACGCGAACGAGCAGATCGTCAAGCAGAGGACGGACTTCGAGCGCCTCGGTGTGCTTGGCGACTGGCAGCGTCCGTACACGACGATGGCGTTCAAGAGCGAGGCGGACGAGATACGCACGCTCGGGCGCATTCTCGAAAAGGGCTTCATCTACCGGGGGCTCAAGCCCGTCAACTGGTGCTTCGATTGCGGCAGCGCGCTCGCCGAGGCCGAGGTCGAGTACGAAGATCGCACTGATAGCGCGATCGACGTCGGCTTTCCGATCGACGAGTCCGATCGCGCGAGCCTCGCAGCGGCGTTCGGCCTGTCGGCACTCCCCGATGGCCCCGCGATGGCGGTGATCTGGACGACGACGCCGTGGACGATTCCGTCGAACCAGGCGCTCAACGTCAATGCAGATTTGCACTACGCGCTCGTGTCGACGTCACGCGGTCACCTCGTGCTCGCGGAGGATCTCGTCGCGGCCTGCCTTGCGCGGTTCAAGCTCGACGGCCGCGTCGTCGCCACAGCGAAGGGCGCGGCGCTCGAGCGGATTCGCTTTCGCCATCCGCTCTACGATCGGCCGTCCCCGGTTTACCTCGGCGACTATGTGTCGCTCGATCAGGGCACCGGCATCGTTCACTCGTCGCCGGCGTACGGCGTCGAGGACTTCCTGTCGTGCCGCCGCTACGGGATGACCGACGACGAGATCCTGAATCCCGTCGGCGCCGACGGACGCTTTGCGGCGAGCCTGCCGCTGTTCGGCGGCGAGACCATCTGGCAAGCGAATCCGCACATCGTCGACAAGCTGAGGAGCGCCGGCGTCCTGCTCTCCGAAGAGAAGTTCACGCACAGCTACATGCATTGCTGGCGCCATCGCACACCGATCATCTATCGCGCGACGACACAGTGGTTCGCGGGAATGGACGACGTGCCCGGCTGGAACGGCGTGAAACCCGCGACGACGCTGCGCGAGCTGGCGCTCCGCGGCATCGAAGCCACGCAGTTCTTCCCTGCGTGGGGCAAGGCGCGCCTCTACGGAATGATCGCGAACCGGCCCGATTGGACGCTCTCCAGGCAACGCCAGTGGGGCGTCCCGATGCCGTTCTTCCTCCACAAGGAGACGGGCGCGCTGCATCCGCGGACGCTCGCGTTGCTCGAGCAGGTGGCGCAGCGCGTCGAAAAATCCGGCATCGAGGCGTGGCAGACGCTCGATCTCGCCGAGCTCGATGCCGACGACCTCGACCAGTACATCAAGGTGAAGGACACGCTCGACGTCTGGTTTGATTCGGGCTCGACGCACCAGACCGTCATGGGCGGCCCAAACGGACGCGCGAGCGGCGCGGGGTCGCACGCGAAAGA
>DASSGI010000133.1:0-3084 GCA_035857655.1 Casimicrobiaceae bacterium
AACTCGACGCCGGTGCCTGGCACTCGGCGAAATACGCAGGAGAGCCGCTGCCGACGTTCGCTTCGATTGCGCGGTGGGCGCGCGCGCACGGCGTTTACTGCAATGTCGAGATCAAGCCGATGCCCGGCCGCGAGCGCGACACCGGCGCCGCCGTCGCGCTCGATGCGGCGGAGCTGTGGCGCGACGCCGACACGCCGCCGCTGCTGTCGTCGTTCTCCGAAGCGTCCCTCGAGGCCGCGCGCGATGCGGTTGTCGAGATCCCGCGCGCGTTACTGCTCGATGCGGTTCCCGCGGACTGGAAGGATCGTCTGCGCAACCTCGACTGCATCGCGACCGTCGTGCATCACGACGGCCTCACCGCGGACATCGTGCGCAAGATGCGCACCTCCGGTTATCGGGTGCTCTGCTTCACGCCGAACGACCCGGCGCGCGTGAACGAGCTCGCGAGCTGGGACATCGACACGATCATCACCGACGCGGTCAATCACATCGCCGCCGATTCGCTGCCGCCTGCGCCGCCGCTCTGAGCGGCTGCTCGAAGCGCGCGATCTCCCGCGGCGGGAGCGCGGTTCGCCGAGAGGCTTATGATGAGGGATGCGCCTGCTCGCGCTGGTTCCCACATTTGCGCTGCTCGCGGCGACGAGCGACGGGATCGCTGTCGATTTCGATGCGGGGCGGGTGCTGCTGCGCGTCACCGACGACGGCTGGGTGAGCGTCGCAACGAGCAGCGACGACTTGCCGTTCCCCCGGGGCAACCGCGGCGGCACGATCGAGGTCGCGACGCGCAGCTTCGTTCTCGTGGACGACGCCAATCGATTCCGCGCTGCGCTCGTTGTCCGCGCGACGCGTGGCGTCCCCGTGATCGACGTCAAATGGCCGGCTGATTGCCGATCGCAAGACAACGTGTATGCGGTCGACGCGGGTCAGGGCGGCACGGACGGAAGGGATTGCCTGAGGGTGACGGGCCTCGTTGCGATCGAGAGATCGCTCGCGACCGACGCGCCGGCGGTGGCGACTGATCTCGCGAAGCGGAGAGTCATCGCTCCAACGGCCGGATACGTCGTCCTCGACGAAGTCGCCCTCGGTAACGGTGCGTTTGTGTCGATCGAAGCGCTGCTCGCTGCCGACGTCGAGCTTCCCGGCGGCGCAACTGCTCAGCAGAGCCTGCCCGCGGGGATCAACGCCGAGATTGTCGGCTGGGGGCAGCGGCTTGCCGAAGCTGCGAGGAGCAGCATCCACTCGCTATCCGGCCTGCTGGTCGTCCCGCCGCTTAAACCGGGCTGACTCCGCCAATCGCTACGCGGCCGCAACCGCAGAGCGCTTGATCTCGCGCTCGTCGATCGGCAGGTTGACGAGACCGGCGAGCACGCCGAGCGCGACCGAGATCCACCACACGACGTCGTAACTGCCCGTCTGATCGTAGAGCCGGCCACCCAGCCAGGCGCCGAGGAAGCTACCGATCTGGTGGCTCAGGAACGAGAACCCCGTGAGCATCGCGAGATAGCGCACGCCGAAGATCTGCGCGACAAGGCTGTTGGTCGTCGGAACCGTCGACAGCCATAAGAGCCCGAGCGTGACGGCGAACGCGTAGACCGATAGCGGCGTCAGCGGCAGCAACACGAACAGCGTAATCGCGATGCTGCGCAGGAAGTAGATCGTCGACAGGATGTAGCGACGGGGAAAGCGCGAGCTCAACAGGCCTGCGCCGTAGGTGCCGACGATGTTGAACAGCCCGACCAGCGCGAGCGCCGTGACTGCAACGTGCGGGGCCATCCCGCGGTCCGCGAGATAGGCGGGAAGGTGCACGCCGATGAAGACGACCTGGAACCCGCAGACGAAGAAGCCGGTCGTGAGCAGCAGATAGCCGCGATGCGCGAGCGCTTCGCGCATCGCTGCGCCCGCCGTTTGCGCGAACGAGCTTGCGTGACTCGCGTGCTTCTCGACGAGCGCCGTCGCGAGCGGCACCATCAGAAGGCCCACCGCCGCGAACGCGATCAGCGTCCCGTACCAGCCGAGATGCGACAGCAGCACCTGCGTGAGCGGCACCAGCGCGAACTGCCCGAACGAACCGGCAGCCGCAGAGATCCCGAGCGCCATGCTGCGCTTCTCGGGCGGATACGCGCGCCCGAGAACGCCCGAGATCACGCTGTAGGTCACCCCGGAGAGTCCGACGCCGATCAGCACGCCGCTGCTCGCGATCAACACGAGCGGCGTCGTCGCATGCGCCATCCAGAAAAGACCGAGTGCGTAGATGATCGCTCCGATCACGACGACCTTCGCCGTACCGTAGCGATCGGCAAGCATGCCGGTGAACGGCTGGACGACGCCCCATACGAGGTTCTGAACGGCGATCGCGAGCGCAAAGGTTTCGCGTCCCCAGTGCAGATCGGCGCTCATCGGCTGCAGGAACAGTCCGAAACCGTGGCGCAGACCCATTGCGATCGTGAGGACGACTCCTCCGCATGCAAGGACGATGGTCGGTGTGCGCCAATCGGCGCGAGACGGAACGGACATCGATGTCTCCCCTGAGAAGGTGGTTTTAGCGAGCGATGCCGCCCGGGTCGGGATGAAGCTGCTCGACCTCGGTGAGCGTCGCGATCAGCGTGTCGAGCTTGTCGGGACCAATCCGCGCGGCGACCTGCGATTGCGCGCGCTGCCAATGCGGGATCGCGCTGCGAAGCGCGCGCGTACCGGCATGTGTCAGCGACACCTCGCGCGTGCGCGCATCGCGCCCCGGAGTGATTGCCACGAGGCCGCGGTCGACGAGCGGATCGAGCGTGCGCGACAGCGCCGTGCGGTCGAGCAACAGAGTCTTCGCGAGATCGGACATCCGCGCTGGCCCCTGCGACGACAGCGTTCGCAGCAGCGAGAACTGCGTGACACGCAGCCCGCAAGGCTCCATCAGGTCGTCGTAGAGCTGCGTCAGCGCGCGGGCAGCGCGCCGCAGCCGCCCACAGGTGCAGGCTGGAGCGGGAAGGGTGGAAGCAGTCGGCATGGATTCACATAAACGTGCAGATGCACACAATTGCGAGCATAGGCACGTTTTCGGTCGGTGTCAAGCGCAGATTCGCACGGGCATTGGGG
>DASSGI010000134.1:0-5078 GCA_035857655.1 Casimicrobiaceae bacterium
TTCCCATCCGCTCCACAAGCGCCCCGACGAGTGCCTCCGTGACGATCTCCCCATCCGCGCTCCATTGCGAAATCGACGGGACGGGTCCCGATCTCGTCATGCTCCATCCGATCGGGCTCGACGGCGCATTCATGCAGCCGCCCGCGGCGGCATTCCGGAATTCATGGCGCGTGATCCGCATCGACCTGCGGGGTCATGGCCGATCGCCTTCGCTCGCGGCCGGCACCGGCCTCGACGCGCACGTCGCCGACATCCGGGCAGCGATCGAAGCGCACTGCGATCGTCCCGCGGTCATTCTCGGCGTGTCGTTCGGCGGGATGCTTGCCCAGCTTGTCGCGCTCGCTCACCCGCAACTCGTTGCCGGGCTCGTGCTGTGTGGCTGTCCGCCGCGCATCGCACCGGAGAATTGCGCGACGATGCGCGAGCGCGGCCTCGCTGCCGAACGCGACGGCATGGAAGCGATCGTCGCGCCCACGATCGAGCGCTGGTTCACGCCGGCGTTCGCCGCCGATCCGTGGGTCACCCGCGTGCGCAATCGCCTGCTGACCGACGACCACGTCGCGTGGTCGGCGTCGTGGCACGCGATCAGCACTTTCGACGCGTTGTCGCGGCTCGGCGAGATCGCGGCGCCGGCGCTCGTCGTCGCCGGTGAGCGCGACGCGGCCACACCGCTTGCGGCGAGCGAAGCGCTCACGAATGCGATCCGCGGCGCGAAGCTCGCGAAGCTTCCCGGTGCGCCGCACATGATGCAACTCGAACGTGCGGAAGACTTCAACGCCGCCGTCGGCGCGTTTCTCGCCGAGCAGCGCGACGCGGTCGCGCGTGGCACGGCGCGGCGCCGCGACACCGGAGGCAACGCCACCGCAGGCTCCTCCGCCGCCCTCGACGGCATTCGCGTCGTCGATTTGACGCAGTTCGAGGCCGGCACGTCGTGCACCGAAACGCTCGCGTGGCTCGGCGCCGACGTCATCAAGGTCGAGCCGCCGGGCAAGGGCGAGCAGGGCCGCACCGCGCACGACAAGGACGGCTACGACTCGCACTACTTCCTGCTGCTGAACGCCAACAAGCGCAGCGTCACCTGCAACCTGAAGTCCGACGAAGGACGCGCTCTGCTCACGCGGCTCATCGAGCACTCCGACGTGTTCATCGAGAACTACGCGCCAGGCGTCATCGAGCGGCTGGGCTTCGGTTACGATGTCGTCAAGAAGATCAATCCGCGCATCGTCTATGCGCAGATCAAAGGCTTCGCGCCGGACGGTCCGTACGCGAAGTTCCTCGCGTTCGATCCGATCGCGCAGGCGGCAGGCGGCGGACTCTCGATCACCGGCGAAGAAGACGGACGTCCGATCAAACCCGGGCTCAACGTCGGCGACACCGGCGCCGGCCTCCACTGCACGATCGGCATCCTCGCTGCGCTCTTCCAGCGGCAAGCGAGCGGCATCGGCCAGCGGATCGAAGTGTCGATGCAGGATGCGGTGATCAATTTCGGCCGCATCGCGTACGCGGCGCAGGCGCTCTTCGGCAAGCCCGCACCGCGCGCCGGCAACCAGAGCATCATCGCCGGCACGTCGCCGAGCGAAGTCTATCCGTGCAAGGGCGGCGGCCCGAACGATTACTGCTACGTCTACACGACACGCGCCGGCAACCACCAGTGGCTGAACCTTCTCAAGGTGGTCGGCCGCGAGGACCTGAACGAAGACCCGCGCTTCGTTACGCCCAAGATGCGGCAGCGCAACTACCGCGAGGTCGACGAGATCGTCTCGGCGTGGACGCGCCAGTACGACAAGCGCACGGTGATGAAGATTCTCGGCGACGCGGGCGTGCCCGCGAGCGCGGTGTTCGACACCGTCGAGCTCTCGAACGATCCGCATCTGCGCGAGCGCGGAACTTTCGTCAAGGTCACGCACCCCAATCGCGGCGATTTCGTGATGCCGGGCTTCATCGTCAAGATGACCGGTTCCCGGGTCCCGGTGAAGGCAGCGCCGCTCCTCGCTGCCGACAACAAGGCGGTCTACGGCGACCTCCTGGGCGTGAGCGCCGCGGAGCTCGACGAGCTGCGCAACAAGCAGGTCATTTGAGCGGATGAAAGTCAAAGGCTACACGCTGCTCGGACGCGCGCTCGCGCGGCAGGGCACGGACACGCTGTTCTTCATCATGGGCGGGCCGATCAACGACGCGGTCAAGGCGGCATCGGCGGAGGGAATGCGCGCGATCGACGTCCGCCACGAGCAGGCCGGTGCGATGATGGCGCACGCGTATGCGCGCGTGCGCTCGTCGGCGCCGTCCGCGCACCGGCCCGTCGCCGGCGTCTGCATGGCGGCATCGGGTCCCGGAACCGTCAACCTGACGACGGGCCTCGCGAACGCGTTGATCGACTGCGTCCCCGTCGTCGCGCTCGGCGGCGCGAGCCCGGTCCGCGCGTTCGGCACCGGCGCGTTCCAGGAGATCGATCAGGTCGCGGTGATGCGTCCCGTCACGAAATTCGCCGATCGCGTGTACGAGCCCGCGCGCATCCCCGAGCAGGTCGAGCTCGCGTTCCGGCGTGCGACATCGGGAAAGCCGGGACCCGTGTTCCTCGACCTGCCGGGCGACGTGCTCTACGCCGAAGTCGAGGACACCGACGTCAAATGGACGGCGCCTGAACACGGCCGGGACCGCAATGATGCGCGCCCCGGCGCATCGGCGACGACGATCGACGAGGTGATATCCCGTCTCGCCGCCGCAAGCCGCCCGATCGTGATTTCGGGCAGCGGCATTCTCTGGTCGCAGGCGTCCGACGCGCTGCGGAGTTTTGTCGACGCAGCGGGAATTCCGTTCTACACGACGCCGCAGGGCCGCGGCGTCATCCCCGAAGATCACGCGTACGCGTTCGCGCACGCGCGGTCGACGGCGTTCAAGGAGGCCGATTTCGTCCTCGTCGTCGGCACGCGCTTGAACTACGTCGTGAGCCACGGCCTGCCGCCGCGATTCTCTGCGACAGCGACGTTCGTGCGCGTCGACGTCGATCCCGCCGAAATTGCCGCGACGCCGCGCGTCGATCTCGGGATCGCAGGCGATGCGCGCCGCGTGCTCGAGCAGTTGACCGACGCGATCGACGGCCACGGGTTCGCCGAGAAATTCACTTCGTGGAGAAAGACGCTCGCCGACATCGAAGCAAAGCGCAAGCCCGCTTTCGACGCGCAGCTCGCCACCGATCAGGTGCCGATCCATCCGCTGCGGCTGTGCAAGGAAGTTCGCGATTTTATCGATCGCGACACGATTCTCGCCGTCGACGGCCAGGAGATTCTCAACTACGGGCGGCAGGCGATTCCGAGCTATCGACCGGGGCATCGGCTGAACTCCGGCACGTTCGGCACGATGGGTGTGGGACTTCCGTTCGGAATTGGCGCGAAAGCGGCAAAGCCCGACCACCAGGTCGTCGTGCTACACGGCGACGGCTCGTTCGGCCTGAACGCGATGGAGCTCGATACCGCGGTGCGACACAAGCTTCCCGTGCTCGTCGTGATCAGCTTGAACGGCGGCTGGACTGCCGATCCCGATCGCGTGAAGCCCGGACGCGATCTCGGCTATACGCGCTATGACCGGATGGCGGAAGCGCTCGGCTGCCACGGCGAGTACGTCGAAAAGCCCGAAGACATCCGGCCAGCATTGGAGCGTGCCGGCAAGGCGGTTGCGAACGGAACGACGGCCGTCGTCAACGTCGTGACCGATTGGCGAGCACGCGCAGGAACCGCTGCGTTCACTGCGTATACGACATGAGAACGACACGAAGCGCGCGATCAAGCGCGCCACGACACGAGGACCACGGATGAAACGAAACCTGACACAAGCACGAGGAGGATTCGCCATGCGGTTGCGATCGCTGTTTTCCGTCACTGTTGCGCTGGCGCTCGGCGCGAGCGCGGCCGTCTGCAACGCCGCTGATTGGCCGACGCGGCCGATCCGATTCATCGTCCCGGCAACGGCAGGCGGCGGCACCGACCTCATCGCACGGGTCCTCGCGCTCAAGATCGCCGATCCGCTGAAGGCTTCGATCATCGTCGAGAACAAGCCCGGCGCCGAAGAGATCATCGGCGAGGATTACGTGGCGAAATCGCCGCCCGACGGCTACACGTACCTGATCAGCGCCGCCAACGTCGCCGCCAATCCGAGCACACGGACGAAGCTGCCGTTCGATCCGATGAGGGACCTGCAGCCTGTCGCGCAGATCGCAACGTTGCCGTATGTCATCGTGATCAATCCCAAGGTGGGCGCGAAGAACCTGCCGGAGCTCGTCGCCTATTCGAAGAAGCTGCCGAGCGGGATGAACACGGCGGTCGGGGGCACATCGAACCGCCTCGTTACCGAGCTCTTCCGGCTGCGCACCGAAGCGAGCCTCGTCCTCGTGCCGTACAAGGGCTGCGGCCCGGCCGTGCTGTCGGTCGTCACCGGCGAAACGGAGCTCGCGTTCTGCAGCGCGCCGGCGCTTTCGGGCTTCGTCAAGGACGGCCGCCTGACGGCGCTCGCAGTCACCGGCGACAAGCGTCTCTCGACGATGAAGGAAGTTCCGTCGAGCAAGGACATCGGCGTTCCCGCGTATTACATCGAAATCTCGCAATGGGTCGGCGTCTACGCGCCCGCGAACACGCCGCCGGACATCACGACCAGGATGAACGCCGCGATCAACGAGGCGCTGAAGGATCCCGACGTGATCGCGCGGCTCGCGCAGCTCGGCGCCGATCCGGCTCCGATGACGGTTTCCGAGTACGAGGCGTTCTACAAAGCGGAGGTCGCGCGGATCAAGGACGTCGTCGTGCGCGCGAAGATCCCGACCGAGGATTGAACCGAGATGAGATTGCAACCCGATAGAGCAGGGAGCGCGCGATGATACGCCTTTTCACCACCCCCGCATCGAGCTTCGTGCGCAAATGCACGGTCACGATCCGTGAGCTCGGCATCGAGAAACTGTTCGAGTTCGTGCCGACGCGCTGGCCGCATACGTGGGGCACGCACACCGTTCCCTTTCGCCCGGACTTTGCCGACGCGACGCCGATCGGGCGCATTCCGGCGCTCGTCACCGACGACGGCCTGCGCCTTTG
>DASSGI010000135.1:0-12023 GCA_035857655.1 Casimicrobiaceae bacterium
CGCTACAAGCTCCTCGCGTTCGTGCTATCGGCCACGCTCGCGGGGCTTGCCGGCGCGACGAAGGCCATCGTGTTCCAGCTTGCCTCGCTCACCGATGTCCACTGGTCGATGTCCGGCGAGGTCGTGCTGATGACGCTGCTCGGCGGAATGGGAACGATCTTCGGACCGGTCGTCGGAGCCTTTGTAATCGTCGGCCTCGAAAGCTACCTTGCCGAATACGGTCAGTGGGTCACGGTGATCACCGGCGTGATCTTCGTCGTCTGCGTGCTCTTGTTTCGCCGCGGCATCGTCGGAGAGCTCGGCGCCTGGTGGGCAAAGCGCAAGGGCTGAGCGCCGGGGCTCACGATCGCGTCGAGCGGCTTGCCGCCAGCGCGCGGTTTCGGAACCCAGGAGGAAGCGATGAAATCGATAAAGCGCCGTGACGTGCTGAAAGGTGCTGCAGCGGTTGTTGCCGGCGGCGCGGCGTCGAGCGCACTTCGCGCCGAGGCACAGGGCGGCGTCGTTGCGCCGTTCACCGTTGCCCAGACGTTCATCCCGATCGCCGGCAGCAGCGAGCAGTTCCCGGTTCGGCGGATCTATTGCATCGGGCGCAACTATGCAGCGCATGCGCGCGAAATGGGATCGGATCCGGCGCGCGAGCCGCCGTTCTTTTTCCAGAAGCCGACCGACGCGATCCAGATCGCGCCGATCGGCGTGACGGTCGATCACTCGTATCCGACGCTCACCAAGAACTATCACTACGAAGTCGAATTGGTCGCAGCGCTCGGCAAGGGCGGCCGCGATGTGGCGCCCGAACGGGCGCTCGACCTGGTCCTCGGCTACACCGTCGGCCTCGACATGACGAGGCGGGATCTCCAGCGCGCGATGGGTGACGAAAAGAAGCCGTGGGAAGTCGGCAAGAGCTTCGATCACTCGGCGGTGCTGGGGCCGCTGCAACCGTTCGCGAAGACGGGTCATCTCGCGCAGGGCGCAATCTGGCTCAAGGTGAACGGCGAGGTGAAGCAGAGCGCGAACCTCAATCAGATGATCTGGAACGTCGCCGAGCAGATCGCGAACCTGTCGAAAGCGTTCGAGCTGATGCCCGGCGACATCATCTACAGCGGCACGCCCGAGAACGTCGGCCCCGTACTTCGCGGCGACGTGATGGATGCGCACATCGACGGCATTCCCGACATTCGGGTCAAGGTGGTGTAGTCGAGCTCTCGCGCGCACCGGCGGGGCCGGCGAAACCGTGATGGAGTAAGCAGGGTGAATCGGCGCCGAGTCATTGCCGCGGCGATCACCGCCGTCCTGACCTGCCCCGCGATCGGCGCACAGAAGGCCCATGCGCGCGTTGGTTATCTCGAGTTCGTCAAGGCGTCCGACGGAGAAAGACTCTATCGAGAATTCGTCGAAGGACTGCACGCTCGCGGCTATGTCGAGGGCCGGAACCTGCAGTTGCTGCGTCGGTCCGCCGAAGGTCGGCCGGAGCGCCTTCGTTCGCTGGGCGCGGAGCTCGGCGCGGCAAAGGTGGACGTCATTCTTGCCGCTTCAATCGAGGCGGCACGCAGCGCGAAGGTCGGCGCGCCGCGGATCCCGACGGTGTTCGTGTTCTCGGGCGATCCGGTTCTCGAAGGCCTGGTGACAAGCCTTTCACGGCCTCAAGGCCTTATCACCGGGCTCATCACGCGCGGCGAAGAGCTCACCGGCAAACGCCTGCAGCTCCTCAAGGAGGCCTTCCCATCGATCCGCACCGTGGCGATCGTGGGGTCGGGCCTCAGCATCTCGCGCGCAAGCTTCGACGATGCGACGAGGCAGCTTGGGCTTACCATCATGCCATTCCCGGTTCACGACCTCGACGAGTATCGCGACGCCGCGGCAGCGATTGCCCGCAGCCCCGCCGACGCGGTTCTCGTCGTCGAAGATCCCGACGGAGTGACGAGTCTTACAGCATTCGTGCGCCTGATGATGGGTACGCTCAAGCCGGTGATGTTCAACGCCGACGTCTTCGTCGAAGGCGAGGGTTGGGGGCTGATGGCGTACGGCGTCAGCATTCGGCAGCAGTACCGGCGCGCTGCCGACGTTGTCGCACAGATCCTCGAGGGCGCCCGGCCCTCGGATCTGCCCATTCAGCAACCGATGCACTACGAACTGGTGATCAACCTGCGCGCAGCAGACGAATACAGGATCGTGCTGCCGCGGGAGTTCCTGCTGCGTGCCGACCGGGTAATCCGATGACGAGGGCGTCTGCTCCGTCGGCGGACCGGACGTAACCTCTCCACCGCGAACGCGCGCTCGCCGATGCTGGTCTTCGTGATCCGCCGCACGCTGCAGAGCGTCGTCGTTCTGTTCGTGATGTCGCTGCTCGTGTTCGTCGGCGTCTACGCGGTCGGCAACCCGGTCGATATCCTGATCAGCCCGCAGGCCGACCAGATCGATCGCGAGCGCGCAATCGCCGCGCTCGGCCTGGACAAGCCGCTGTGGGCGCAGTACCTGAGCTTCCTCAACGGGGTCGCGCACGGCGACCTCGGGCGCTCGTTCGTGCACAGCACGTCGGCGATCGGGCTCATCCTCGAGCGGATGCCGGCGACGATCGAGCTCGCCGCCAGCGCGATGCTGATCGCGATCGTGCTCGGCATCCCGCTCGGTCTGTGGGCGGGGCTCCGGCCCAACGGCGTCGCGGGCCGGACGATCATGGCAGGCTCGATCCTCGGCTTCTCGCTGCCGACGTTCTGGGTCGGCCTGATGCTGATCATGGTGTTCTCGGTGATGCTCGGCTGGCTGCCGTCGAACGGGCGCGGCGAGACGACGCTTCTGTTCGGCGTGATTCCCGTGTCGTTCACGTCGCTCGACGGCCTCAAGCATCTCGCGCTGCCGGCAACGAACCTGGCGCTGTTCAATCTCGCGCTGCTCATTCGGCTGACACGCGCCGGCGCGCACGAAGCGCTGCTGCAGGATTACGTGAAGTTCGCGCGAGCGAAGGGCCTCACGAATGCGCGCGTGATCGGCGTGCACGTGCTGCGCAACATCCTCATTCCGATCGTGACGGTGATCGGGCTGCAGTTCGGCGCTCTGATCGGGTTCGCGATCGTCACCGAAAGCGTGTTCGCCTGGCCCGGCATGGGAAAGCTCCTGATCGATTCGATTAGCGTCCTCGACCGGCCGGTGATCGTCGCCTATCTGCTGGTGATCGTCACGGTGTTCATCCTGATCAATCTGATCGTCGACGTGCTGTACTCGGCGCTCGACCCCCGCGTTCGACTGACTGAGGCGAAGGGATGAGCACCGCCATTCGGCGTGCGAAGCGGAAGGGGACCGACGAGGAACCGGTGAGCGCGCACGCAGCGGCCGAATCCCCGTTCCGGCGGATCGTCGCCGACTTCCTCGCGAATCCTGTCGCCGTGTTCGGCCTTGCGCTGCTTTGCCTCATCGTGTTGCTGGCGCTGTTCGCACCGCTCGTGTCGCCGCAAAATCCGTACGACCTCGCGCAGCTCGACGTGATGGACAGCCGGTTGCCGCCCGGGGCGCATTCGCCGACCGGAGGGACGTACTGGCTCGGAACGGACGACCAGGGCCGCGACATGCTGTCGGCGATCTTCTACGGGTTGCGGATCAGCCTCGCCGTGGGCGTCTCCGCGACGATTCTCGCGCTTCTGATCGGGCTCGCGATGGGGCTCGCCGCGGCGTACGCCGGCGGCCGCATCGAGTCGCTGATCATGCGCGTCGTCGACATCCAGCTCTCGTTTCCCGCAATCCTGATCGCGCTGATCCTGATCGCCGTGCTGGGGCAGGGCACCGGCAAGGTCATCGCCGCGCTCGTCACCGTTCAGTGGGCGTACTACGCGCGCACCGTGCGCAGCGCCGCGCTCGTCGAGAAGCGCAAGGAGTACATGGAGGCGGCGCGCTGCGTCGCGCTTCCTCCGTCGCACATCGTGTTCCGGCATCTGCTGCCCAACTGCATGCCGCCGATGATCGTCGTCGCGACCGTCCAGGTTGCCGCGGCGATCGCGCTCGAAGCCACGCTTTCGTTTCTCGGCCTCGGATTGCCGATCACCGAGCCGTCGCTCGGCCTGCTGATCGCGAACGGGTACCAGTACCTCCTTTCCGGAAAATACTGGATCAGCTTCTTTCCCGGGATCGCGCTCCTTTGCACGATCGTCAGCATCAACCTCGTCGCCGACCAGCTCCGCGACGTGCTCAATCCGCGGCTACAGCGATGAGCGCGGCGGGCGAGCGACAGCGAGCCAAGGCCGGAACGGCCCGTCGCCGCGCGAGTCGCCGCGCGGCCGACGAGCAACACGTCAACATGCACCGTGCGCGCAAGGAGGCCGCGATGAGCGTCACGCGCGAATCCAGGCCGACGCGATGACGCTGGGCGTCCTCGAAGTCGATCGGCTGCGCACGCACTTCTTCACGCGTGCGGGCATCGTCAAGGCTGTCGACGACGTCTCGTTCACCGTGCGCAAAGGCGAGGTGCTGGGCCTCGTCGGCGAATCGGGCTCCGGCAAGTCGATGACCGGCTATTCGATCATGGGCCTCGTCGACCCGCCGGGCCGCATCGTGCTCGGGAGCATCCGCTTGAACGGCCGCGACCTGCGCAAGCTTTCGGCGGAGCAGATGCGCGACTTGCGCGGCAACCGGATCGCGATGATCTTCCAGGATCCGATGATGACGCTCAACCCGGTTTTGTCGGTGTCGACGCAGATGGTCGAGACGATCCTCGCCCACGAGAAAGTGTCGCGCAAGGCGGCGCTTGCGCGTGCTCGCGAGGCGCTGGTCAGGGTCGGCATTCCGTCGCCCGACGAGCGCTTGAAGGCCTACCCGCATCAGTTCTCCGGCGGAATGCGGCAGCGCGTCGCGATCGCGATCGCGCTTCTCAACAACCCGGATCTCATCATCGCCGACGAGCCGACGACGGCGCTCGACGTGACGATCCAGGGCCAGATCCTGTTCGAGATGCAGAAGCTCACGCGCGAGACCGGCGCAGCGTTGATCTGGATCACGCACGACTTGTCGGTGATCGCCGGGCTCGCCGATCGCGTCTGCGTGATGTACGCCGGACGCGTCGTCGAGCAGGGAAGCGTCGAAGACGTCCTCACGCGCCCGCAGCATCCCTACACGCAGGGACTCCTCGACTCGGTACCGTCGCGAAGCGAGCGCGGCGCGAGACTCCGACAGATACCAGGGATGGCCCCCTCGGCGCTCGACCTTCCGCCGGGGTGCGCGTTTCGCGCGCGTTGCGCTTATGCAACCGATATCTGCGCGACCGCGCCGGAAATGCGGCCGATGGGCGCGGCGAGCCAGTCGGGCCGATGCCACCATCCGTTGGGCTTGCGAGGCGAGCGGTGAGAACGGTCACCCGAACGGCGACGAAGACCGGCACACCGGCTGCTCCGCTGGTCGAGCTCCGCGGCGCTTCGAAGAAGTTCGTGAAGCCGCTCGACGTTGCCACGCGAATCGCCAACGTGCTCGGTGCCGGGGTCAGCGAAGAGGTGGTGCATGCCGTCGATTCGGTCGACCTCGCCATTGCGGCCGGCGAGGTCGTGGGACTCGTCGGCGAGTCCGGCTGCGGCAAGTCGACGCTCGGGCGCCTCGCGGTGGGGCTGCTGCCGCTGACCTCGGGCGCGCGATTCTGGCGGGGAAAGCCGCTCGTCGACCTCGCTCCCGAGGCCGCGCGCGCGCAGCAGCTCAAGATGCAAATGATCTTCCAGGACCCCTACGCGTCGCTCAATCCGCGGATGCGCGTGATCGACATCGTCGGTGAAGCGCCGGTTGCGCACGGCATCTGCTTGCCGAGGCAGAAGATCGAATATGTCGGTTTGCAGTTGAATCGCGTCGGCCTCGATCCGATGCTGATGCGCCGCTTCCCGCACCAGTTCTCCGGAGGACAGCGGGCGCGGATCGGCATCGCGCGAGCGCTCGCGGTGAAGCCGGAGTTCATCGTCTGCGACGAATCGGTTGCCGCTCTCGACGTGTCGATCCAGGCGCAGGTGCTCAACCTCTTCATGGATCTCAAGGCGGCGCTCGACCTCACGTACCTCTTCATCAGCCATGACCTCGGCGTCGTCGAGCACATCAGCGATCGGATCGTCGTCATGTATCTCGGGCGCGTCGTCGAATCGGGTCCGACCGCCGAGGTATTCGCTGCGCCGAACCATCCCTACACGCAGGCGCTGCTCGCGGAAGTCGGCAAGGTCGAGCCGCGCAAGCGGAAGTTCGCTACGATCAAGGGTGAGATTCCGTCGCCCCTCGCGCCGCCGCCCGGCTGCCACTTCCATCCGCGCTGTCCGCACGCGATGGCCAAGTGCATGACCGCCGCGCCTGCGCTCAGGAAGATCGCGCCGAAGAGATTGTCCGCCTGCTATCTGAACGACGATCCATTGGGGAACGAAGCATGAAGAGACCGATGAGTGCGGCCGAGCGAGGGGAGGAGCGCAATGACGACCGGTGACGTTCCCGCCTTCGTCCGGCACGTGCCTGCGACGGCCGCGGTCCCGCTCGTTCTCGATTCGCCGCATTCGGGCGAGCACTATCCCGACGATTTCGACCACGCGCCGCCGCGCGCGGTGGTCCGCCAGGCCGAGGACACGCACGTCTCGCGTCTCTACGGTTTCGCGCCGCAGCTCGGCGCGACGCTGATCGAGGCGAACTTCCCGCGTGCTTATATCGACGCCAACCGAAGCCTCGACGATATCGATCCCGCCATGCTCGCCGACGCGTGGCCGACGCCGCTTGCCGCATCGGCGAAGACCGCGAAGGGCATCGGGCTCCTCTGGCGCATCGCGCGCGACGGCGCGCCGATGTACGGCCGCAAGCTGACCGCAGCCGAAGTGCAGCGGCGCATCGACCGCTGGTATCGGCCCTATCACGCAGCGCTCGCTGCCGAGCTCGACGCGATGCATCGTGCGTTCGGCGCCGTCTGGCACGTGAACTGTCATTCGATGCCCGCGGTCGGCGACGCGTATTCGGACGATGCCGGCCGGACGCGCAAGGATTTCGTCCTCGGCGATCGCGACGGCACGACATGCGCGCCCGAGTTCACGGTGCTCGTCGCCGAAACGCTCGCTGGACTCGGTTACAGCGTCGCGATCAACGATCCGTACAAGGGCGTCGAGATCGTGCGGCGCTACGGCCGCCCCGGCGAGCATCGACACAGCCTACAAATCGAGCTGAACCGGCGGCTGTACATGAACGAGACGACGCTCGAGCCTACGCAGGGCTTTGCTGCGCTCGAGGCGGATCTCGAGCGGATGCTCGCGATCGTCGGCGATTATGTGCGAGCACGAGTCCGATCGCGAGGTCCCTGATCGCGAGGATTGGGCCGGACTCAGGTCGGCCCCAAGGCGGGCTGCAACAGAAGCGACATCGAACTGGTCGGACCACTTGACCGGTTCCAGGCGTGCTGCCAGACTCCATCGGCCCCGGACGGCGTGCTGCCCGTCGCGGTGCGATTCACGTCAATAAGATGCGGCGCTCTCACTTTTTCAGGAGGAAGTCATGACGAAGATCCTTCGCGCCGCCGTCGTTGCGATCGGCGCGCTGCTCGTTTCGGCCATCGGCGAGGCCGCCTACCCCGAGCGGCCGGTCACGTTGATCGTTCCCTGGGCGGCGGGCGGCGGCACCGACGCGACGGCGCGGATCATCGGAACGCTGCTCGAAAAGGAGCTCGGCCAGCCGGTGAACGTCGTCAATCGCGTCGGCGGAAGCGGTGTCGTCGGCCATTCGGCAATCGCGCAGGCGGCACCGGACGGTTACACGATCGGCATCATCACCGTCGAGATCGGGATGATGCATTGGCAGGGACTGACGGAGCTGAGCGGCGCCTCGTATACGCCGATCGGCCTCGTCAATGCCGATGCCGCAGGCGTGCAGGTCGCCGCCGATTCGCCGTACAGGTCCGTCAACGACCTCGTCGCAGCGATCAAGGCGAATCCCGGCAAGCTCAAGGCTTCGGGCACGGGACAGGGCGGCATCTGGCATCTCGCGATCGCCGGAATGCTGAAGGACATGAACGTCGATCCGGCCAGCGTGCCGTGGGTTCCGTCGGGCGGCGCAGCGCCCGGACTTCTCGATCTGGTCGCCGGCGGCGTGCAGATCGCGCCGGTGTCGCTTCCCGAAGCGCGAGCGATGATCGACGCCGGCAAGGTTCGCAGTCTCGCGGTAATGGCCGACAAGCCGGCGGCGCTCTATCCGAACGTCCCGACGCTGAAGGCTGCGACCGGCAGCAGCTGGACGATGGCCGCGTGGCGCGGAATCGCGGCGCCGAAGAGCATTCCACCAGAAGCACGCGACAAGCTGGTCGCCGCGATCCAGAAGATCGCCGCCAGCAAGGACTACAACGAATTCATGGCGAAGCAGGGCTACGGGGTCATCTACGCTGCGCCCGAGGATTTCGCGAAGTTCATGGCGAAATCCGACGCCGACCTCGGCGCGACGATGAAGGCGGTCGGTATCGTCAAATGACGCGATTGCGTCCCGCACGCGGTCGGCGCCTCACGGACCGCGGCGAGCGTCGCATCGAGCCCTTCGCAGCGCGCACGGCATGAAGCTCAACGATGCCGTCTGGGGCGTGCTGCTGCTCGCATTGGCCGCGGCCGTCCTGATCCACGTTCAGCGATTCGGCACGATTCCGGGCCAGCAATACGGGCCCGCGATCTTTCCCGGCCTCGTCGCCGTCGGCCTCGCAATCTGCGGCGTGCTGCTGATCTTCAACGGGCTCGCGGCGCGCTCGCGTGAAAGCGTCGCGCGATGGGCCGAGTTCGCGGCGTGGATGCGCTCGCCGAGACACGTGCTCGCATTCGCGCTGACCATCGGCGTCAACGTGTTCTACATCGTCGCTGTCGATGCGCACGGCTTCATTCCGACGGCCATCGTCTACCTCGGCGTGCTGTTCGCAGCGTACGGCGTGCGGCCGGTCTGGATTCTTCCGATCGCAGTCG
Organism: Casimicrobiaceae bacterium; assembly: GCA_035857655.1. Lineage (GTDB taxonomy): Bacteria > Pseudomonadota > Gammaproteobacteria > Burkholderiales > Casimicrobiaceae > CAIWHR01. The sequence goes on from DASSGI010000135.1 coordinate 8,919, forward strand.
TGGTGACGCTCGTCATTCACACGTCGTTCTACAAGCTGCTCAAGGTCCCTCTACCGTGGGGGCTGCTGCAGGGACACATCTGGTAGCGGAGATCACCCGATGAGCGGTCCCTGGACACAAGCGCTGTCGATGGTGCTCGATCCGTACAACGTCGTGGTGATGCTGCTCGCGTCGCTGTTCGGGCTCTTCGTCGGCGCCGTGCCGGGCCTCACCGCGACGATGGCGACGGCGCTGCTCGTCCCCGTGACGTTCTTCATGGCGCCGATTCCGGCGATCGCGGCGATCGTCACCGCGACGGCAATGGCGATCTTCGCCGGCGACATCCCGGGTTGCCTTTTGCGCATGCCCGGAACGCCGGCCTCGGCTGCGTACACGGACGAAGCGTATGCGATGACCAACAAGGGTCAGGCGGAGCTCGCGCTCGGCGCCGGCCTCGTCTTCTCGGCAATCGGCGGACTCTTCGGAACAGCGGTATTGATGATTGCTGCGCCGACACTCGCCGAGTTCGCGCTGAAATTCAGCTCGTTCGAGTACTTCTGGCTGGTGCTGATGGGCCTCACGTGCGCGGTCTTCCTCACGTCCGAGAATCCGCTGAAAGGGTTCGTTTCGCTGTTCCTCGGGCTGCTGATCGCGTCGGTCGGCCTCAACAATCCCGCGGGGGTGCCGCGTTTCACGTTCGGGAGCGTCGAGCTGATGGGCGGCATCGGGCTCGTTCCGCTGATGATCGGCATGTTCGCGATCTCGGAGATCCTGCGTTACGCCGTCGACACCGATCCTCGGCCGATGATCATCGATCAGCCGATCGGCAACGTGTTCAAGGGCATGTGGCGGCTCACCGTCAAGTATCCGCTGCAGATCCTGCGCGGCAGCGCGCTCGGCACGCTCGTCGGGGCGCTGCCGGGGGCGGGCGCGGACATTGCGGCATGGATGTCGTACGCGATCAGCAAGAAGTTCTCGAAGGAGCCGGAGAAGTTCGGCACCGGCCACGTCGAGGGCATCGTCGAATCGGGTTCCGCCAACAACAGCGCACTTGCCGGCGCGTGGATCCCCGCGCTCGTGTTCGGCATTCCCGGCGACTCGATCACGGCGATCGTGATCGGCGTGCTCTACATGAAGAATCTGAATCCCGGGCCGGCGCTCTTCGTCAATAACCCCCAGAACATCTACGCCGTCTACCTGCTGTTCATCATCGCCAACCTGATCATGATCCCGCTCGGCTATTTCTGCATCAAAGTGAGCAAGCAGATCCTGCGGGTGCCACGCAGCGTGCTGATGCCGGTGATCATGCTGTTCTGCGTCGTCGGCGCATTTGCGATCAACAACACGGCGTTCGACATATCCGTGATGCTGATTGCCGGCGTCATCGCGTTCGTGCTCGAGGAGAACGGCATCCCGATCGCGCCGGCGATCCTGGGCGTCGTGCTCGGCGGGATGCTTGAAGAAAACTTCGTCACGTCGATGATCAAGGCGGAAGGGAACCTGCTCGCGTTCTTCGAGCGGCCGGTTGCCGCAACGCTGGGCGTGCTGACGCTCGCCGTGTGGTTCCTTCCGCTGCTGATGCGCCGACTCCGCCGCCTCGCCGGCGTCTGAATCGTCGGCTGCGCCGACCGGGCGCAAAGGTCGCGGCCCGCCGACCGTCATACTCCCGAAGCCGTTTCCTCATACTCGGCTCCTGCGGTATAATCTCAAGGTTTTGCCGCCGCAACCGACGCAAAGCCGGCAGGCATACATTGAAAAACGCGCGAGATTGCGAATCGAGTCGAGAATGCGCGGCAAACTCGTCGTCGGCAACTGGAAGATGAACGGCGGGCTCTCGGCGAATGCCGCGTTGCTCGCGGAGATTGCAGCGGGATGGAAGCCCTCGCCGGGCCATGACCTCGCGGTGTGCGTTCCCTATCCGTATCTGCCCCAGACGCAGGGGGCGCTCGCGGGAACGCCGATTGCGTGGGGTGCGCAGGACGTGAGCGAACACGATGCAGGGGCGTACACCGGCGAAGTGTCGGCCCGGATGCTCGTCGATTTCCGCTGCCGGTTTGCGATCGTGGGGCATTCGGAACGGCGACAGTATTTCGGCGATACCGACGCGATCGTCGCCGCGAAGGCCCGGGCAGCGCTCGCCGCGGGCATCACGCCGATCGCGTGCGTCGGCGAGACGCTCGCCGAGCGCGAGCAGCACGTGACGGAGGCGGTCGTGTTGCGGCAGCTCGACGCGGTACTCGCTGCCGTGGGAAGCGAGGCAACGAGGCTCGTGATTGCCTACGAGCCGGTGTGGGCAATCGGTACGGGACGCACAGCGTCGCCGGCCGAAGCGCAGGCGGTGCACGCGACGTTGCGCGCGCGGCTTGCGAAAGCGGATGCGGTCGATATCCCGGTGCTGTACGGGGGAAGCGTCAAGGCGGACAACGCCGCGGCGCTGTTTGCGATGGCGGACATCGACGGCGGATTGATCGGCGGCGCATCGCTCAAGGCCGCGGAATTTTTGGCGATCGCGCGGGCCTAATTCGCGACGCGCCGGAGTGTGACCATGAACATGCTGGAAACCGGGTTGTTGATCATTCACGTGCTGGTCGCGGCGGCAATCTGCGGATTCGTGCTGCTTCAGCACGGCAAGGGCGCCGACATGGGTGCCGCATTCGGCAGCGGCGCGTCCGGCAGCCTGTTCGGCGCGGCGGGTTCCGCCAATTTCCTCTCGCGAACGACAGCCATTCTTGCGGCGATCTTCTTCGCGTCGAGTCTCGGACTCACGTGGTTTGCCACGACGCGCTCGGCCGAGTCGGCGCCGAAGGGCGTCATGGACAAGCTTGCGCCGAAGCCATCCGACATACCCTCTGCGCCAGGTGCGGCGCCCGGCGCGCCGGCAGGCGCCAACCCGGCGGCGCCTCCGGCATCCGATGCTTCCAAGGCCCCGGCCGCGCCGGCAGCGCCGTCCGCGCCCGCGCCCGACGGCTCGAAGGCAAACGAGGTCCCGAAATAACCGCCGGGCAGGGCATCGATTGGCAGCGATCGGATTCGAGACGAAAATGGAAGGCGGGCGAACGAGCAGCGGGCTTGCCCGGAATGAGACAGGCCGACGTGGTGAAATTGGTAGACACGCTGTCTTGAGGG